>NZ_RZPL01000174.1:0-8880 GCF_004022805.1 Mesorhizobium sp. M7A.F.Ca.CA.002.04.1.1
ACATAGCACAGATCGGCGCCGCCGGTTCCACCAGGCGACACGGCCAGGCTGCAACCGGCCTGTATCAGGCCGATGGCCGCATCGGGTCGGCGTCGGCAGCGTGGTCGCCGTCACATTCGGAGCATGCCGCGCTGAGGCCGGGGCAGCCGCGCCGGTGGGTGCCGGCAGGGCAACAATGGCCGTTGGAACTCGTCCAGCGCGGACATTGGAAGACCTGGCCAGCGCCGCCGCAGCCGCTGCATTCCAGCGTCGCCGACCCCACGCCACGAGGTATCGCCCCAAACCTGACGCTTGTTCGCAAATTTCAGCCCACCCAAAATTGCTGCACCGGCACACCGCTGCATTAGCCCCGGCTAACAATATCACATTCGTGATTACCAACAAGTTTCAATCGCGATGCGCCGGAGAGCCGTTCGGGCCGGCGTGTCGTCAGGCCGGCTTCAGCCGCATCGCGGCGAGATACATGAGCGCCGAGGCGGCCTGCCCGCGGTCCCAGCCGGCAGCCTCGACCTTGCGGAGCAGGGCGTCGAGATGCGGAGCCAGCATATCCCTGCATTCCTGTTCGTAGGCGGTGCTCATCGCCGGATGCCGCGGTGCGCCGATGGTCAATGCCTTGGCCATGTCCGTTTCCCCCTTTGAGGGAGCAACGCTATACCGTCGGCCGGCAAACCGAAAATCGCTCCTTGCCGTCGGTGTGAGGCTTCGAAGCCTGCTTCGACCCGCGGCAAGCGCCCTGTCGAGAAAAATTGGCCTGGTGTGTCGGATCTGGCGTCCGTCGCGCGTCCTAGGAGCGAGCAACCTGCAAAGCTGGAGAACGAGCATGTCGTCGCAAATCACTCAATCGCCGTGGCAGACCGCGGCCCTTCTCATCGCCCGGCTGATCTTCGCCGGCGTCTTCCTGATGGCGGTGACGTTCAAATTCATGGGCATGGCGGCCACCGCCGGCTATATCGCCGCCGCCGGCTTTCCGTTTCCGCTGTTCCTGGCCTGGTGCGCGGCGATCCTGGAAGTCGCGCTGGTGCTGTGCTTCCTGACCGGCGCCTTCTTCACGCAGGCGGCCCTTGTCGCCGCCGCCTATGTGCTGTTCCTGGCCCTTGCCTTCCACGGACCCAGCCACTGGGCCGGCAACCAGGCCGAGTTCGGCTTCTTCATCGACCATTTTTCGTTCCTGGCCGGACTGCTGTTTGCGGCGGTGCATGGACCGGGCAAGGTGCTTTCGCTCAATTTGGGATGGCCGGGCAGGGCTTGAGGCGAGGGCAGTGGGCCACCGCGGACGCATGCCGGCCCGCCGGCACCGTTCACAGCTGGTCGTTGTAGGGTTCCTTTATCTTGCCGACCATGCGGGCCAGCTTTGAGAAGGACGGCAGCTCCGCCTCCGGCTGGCACTGGTTGGCGAGTTCCAGCAGCCGGATCGGAAAGTTGACGGCGTCGCGGCTGGATGCGGACATGCCTTCGGATCGTTCCTCGTTGGTTTCGCCGGCCTCGGTCTTGCGCAGGGCCAGGTCGATTTCCTCCGCCGTCAGCACCCCCTTTTGAACCAGGAGACGATTGATCGAGGCGACGGCCATCAACAGGCCTTCGAGTTGCAGGTTGGCGACATTCATGGCGATTGCTCCCGTGGCTGGGGTTGAAACGCACGAGCGGCATTTCCGCTCCAGAAAGGCTGCGGGCGAACGCCTATTCCTGCGTCAGCCGTTCGCCATATTCGCGCCACAGCGCCTTGACCTCCAGGTTGCCGAGGCTGCCGATCGAAACATCCCCACAGCTGATGGCGACGGCGCCGACGTCGTATTGGGGGTAGGCGTTGGCGACGAAACGGATGGCTTCGCCCAGCGAACGCACGCGGATGACTGGATCGGCCTGACCCTGGCCGGTGCTGCACACGCCGGAAACCGTGGCTGGTGCATGCCGCATCCTGAACACGGATGCCATGGCTGGTCTGTCCATCGTCCTCTCCCACAAGGCCGTGCGACGGGAATCATTCCATGAGCTTCGACGAATGATTTCACACCTGCCGGCTTATGACCAGCCGCCGGCAAAAGCAGGGTTTTACGCGCTTTGCCAGCGTCGCTCAGCGCGGGAGTTTCGACCAGACTAGGAATTTTTTCTCAGAAAGTGGTTGACGGGGTGAGTGCAGCTTCGCCTTCCAGACGCTGAACCCTGTGATCGGCACCGACGACATTGTGCTGTCGTTCTACCAGTCCGACGACACAGTCGGGGATATCCAGGCAGCCGCGCAAGGCATCATCGACCAGGCCCAGGCCGCTGCGGACGTAGCGACGGGCGCCATGACAACCGTGCTCGATCCGCAATTCGCGACCAAGGCGACGGCGGAGGCATTTTCCCCACCGATAGCACCCACATACATCCGCACCGCCTTCTACGACAGCTCTCAGGTGGCAGGCAGTGGCGCTGTGTACCGCAAGAATGGAACGAATGTCGGGGATTTGGTGATCATGCTGAGCGATGGCATGACGAAGACAGGCTATACGCTCGCCTCGACCCCGGTGACGGCATCAATGCTCGGGGCGCGTGGTAACGGTACAAATGCCACGGCTGCTATCAGTGCACTGCTCGCGGGCAGCTATCCGCATGTGCTGATTGACGGCTCCTACCAGACCGACGGCAACCATACGATCTCGACAGCGAAGAAGCGCGTCGAATGCCTGGGCGGCTCTGCCCTGATCCTGCGCGCGCCAGTCGGTGCCGTTACCGGCCACCATCCCGTCATCGATATCGCTGCCGATGACGTCCTGATAGACGGGGACCTCACGATTGATGGTGGATCACATGCCGGCTACCAGGCTTCTATCGGTATTCGCGTCGGCCTCTCCACTGGTGCACGCCGGAAGCGGCCGACAATCCGCGGCGTGAAAGTCCGCAATCTCGGCCTTGCCGGTGTGATGGCGCTCTGTGTCGACAGCCCGACGATTGAGGACATTGACGGCTATAACATCGTCACGCCAACCGGCGGCGAGTTTGGCGACACGGTTTACGTGGCCGGCGTCCGCAAGCCGATCGTGCGCAACATCCGGTCGGCGAAGTGCAAACGCGACGGTGTCGTGTTGACCTATACGGGGAATCTAAACACCACCGACGTGTTGGTCGACGGGGTTTTCGCCGATGCACATCTCGACAGCCCCTCCGCCGGTGTCTGGGTGGAGATGACCGGTGCGCGAGATCCGCGAGGGATCATAACTAACGTGGTGGCGAATGACTGTCTGATTGGCGTAGCTGCGACTGACGCCAACAGCGAGATCGTCATTTCGAATGTCAAGGCAATCGGCAACCGGCTCTCCGGTAGTTCTGCCGGTAACGTCTTCGGCGTTCAGATTCAGTCGGGCCGGCTCGATAACTGGTACATCGATCGCTACAACACAGCCCTGCAATTGGAACCAAACGGCGAATATCAGTTCGCCCTCAGCTCGCAAGTTGGATCGTTTGCGATTAGCGAAACGGTCAGCGGCGGCACCTCTGGCTCGACCGGAACCCTGCGGTTCCAACATTTTGAAATCGTCATTACCGGTTCAACCCTCGACTATGAACTCGGTGAGACGGTGACAGGCGGTTCATCCGGCGCGACGGGCATCTTGGTCGACTTCTTTGCCAACGTGCTGAGGGTCTTGCCGATAAGCGGAACGTTTCAGGCCGCTGAAACAATCACTGGAGGCACCTCTGCGATTGCCAAAACGGCAAACAGCGCGACCCAGCGCATCTATGTGCGCGGTTCGGCCGGCATCTTTCGGGCTGGCGAGACTATCACGGGCGGAACGTCAGGTGCCACAGCCGTAATCGCCGCGCCCTACCAGACGCCACTTGCGATCGGCCCGGGCACGTTGATGAACTGCTCGACCGACGCCATTGTCGTTGCGAACGTAGTGACACCGGCGAGCCTTAGCCTTTCTGGCATCAGGGGAAACACCCAGTCGCATGGCGTCCGGTTCAATCTTTCGGTGGGCCAACGGCTGCGCAAAGCCAGTCTCAGGGACATCGCCCTGAAGAACCCGACCTCCATTGGCGTTGCCTTTCGGGTAACCACCGGCGGCGCGATAGACGAAATGCTGGTCGATGGCTTTGACATGACGGAATGGGTTGGCGATGGCACCGGCAGTTCCATCACGGCCGGCACCGTGACCAGGTTTATTGGCGGCAACAATCCCGGCCTGCAGGGGACGTCGAGTGTGCCGATCAATCTGAGCGTTAACACAACGCTGTCCGGGCTTCACAACCGGGCACTCTGCCACAACAACAGCGCCGGCGCGACGTGCACACATACGCTGCCGCCTGCCGTGCCTGGCCTTCGGATCGGCTTTGCCGGGGTACACGCAACCCATGTCATGAACATCGAGCCCAACGGGACGGACACGATCAAGGGCGGCGGTGCAGGCAAATATCTCATTCTCGATCCCGGCGAGCGTGTAAC
This sequence comes from Mesorhizobium sp. M7A.F.Ca.CA.002.04.1.1, assembly GCF_004022805.1. NCBI lineage: Bacteria > Pseudomonadati > Pseudomonadota > Alphaproteobacteria > Hyphomicrobiales > Phyllobacteriaceae > Mesorhizobium > Mesorhizobium sp. M7A.F.Ca.CA.002.04.1.1. Next base: position 4,424 of record NZ_RZPL01000174.1, read on the forward strand.
CCTGGAGGCATACGCAACGGGCTCATGGGTGGTCAGCGCGACAGTCGGTTGGGCGGGCGATTTCGAGTTGTGACTTTGTCGTTGTGAATGACCGAATCGCCTAGGTTGCTTTTTTGATCCAAATAGTCGAACGAAAGATATGGTCCTCGCTCTGTGGTCAATGGTGGCCGTGACCACCTTTATACTTGTGGCCCGCCACAATCGGGTTTCTGTTGTAGCGATTGGCTATATCGGCCTTCTTGCTTATTCGGTGCCCGCGCTGATTGGCTTCACGCGGCCTGTGAGCGCGAAAGGATTGGTGCCATATCTTGAGCCGGCGTCGTCGGAAGCAATTCTGGTGATGGTCGCTGCTTGGCTAGGGTTCGGGTTGGCGCTGCTGCTGATGCCTTCGTCTGTGGGCGGCAGGCGTCCCCCTTGTTACCAACTGCACCCGATGCGGGTCATCTGGTTCATTCGGTGCGCGCTGATCATTTCTTTAGCCTGCTATGCATGGATGGCAAACAGGGCTGGACTTGAGTGGTACGCGATGGAGCGTGCCGACATCTATGACGCCGTCGGTGGGCTCATTTCCATCGTGTGGCGTTGGGTCAGCGGCATCGGTCTTCTGGCATCAATCTATTTCGATAGGCCATGGGGTCGCGGCGCTCGTATTTATCAAGCCATCTTTGCGTTAATGGTCGCACTTAATGCGATCGCGGGTGATCGGACGGTCCCGGTGATCTTGGCAATGGCGTTTGCCATCGTGTTATTGTGGGAGTGGCCGATAACGAAGGCGGCCCTGCATTGGAAGGCATGGGCGATCGGGCTGGCGACGCTTGCGATCATCTTCTTTATGAAGCCCTTCTATCTGGCCTACAAACGCGACCTGCCGTTTGGCAGGATGCTGACAGGCGGTTCTGATCCGATGGCTATGGTGGCCTCCTGGGAAGCCTTCGGCACTCATGAAAACATCGAAGGGCTGATTAGGAGTAGCACGACCTATCCATGGTGGAACACGGTTCGCGATACCTTGGCGCAACTGCTAATTCAGCCGTCGGCCTTCGGCTTCGACAGCACTGGGTTCAACACGGTGCTCCAGACCCAGATATTTTCACAGGCGTTGTACGGCTTGGCTGGTACATTCTGGGGGCAGGCGTGGGCGATTGGCGGTATTCCCGTTGTGATCGTATTTGGGTTGATCTATGGCGGAGCGTTGGTGGCGTTGCATCATGCTTCGCTCAAAAGTAAGGGTATGTGGTTCTTCTTCTGGATCATCCTCGGCAGCGTGATTGGGGTCTATGCGCACCGGAATGCCTTGGAGAATGTTCTTGCGCAGGCACGGCAGCCATTCGTCGGTTTCGTGACGATTCAGGTCTTGGTGTGGGTACTGCTCTTCGGGCGCTTCCATACCAGCATTCCGGCTGTTCCGATTGTGGGTCGAGACTACGGCAAATGAACTGACGTTGAGCGGCGCCTTGGGGGAGGCAAATGAATGGTGGAGCAGGTATATCTCGATCGGCAGCATGATCGTCTTGTATTCATCGACCAACCAGCCGACGAAGGATTCTGGGACGATCGTTGGGCGCAATCCCTAACAGCAACGGACATTCGGAAAAAGAGCGTCTTTGTCCAGCATGTTACCCGAAAGTATTTAAGCCCGCCTGATCGAGTGATTGATGCAGGCTGCGGTGTGGCAAACACAGTCTTTGGGCTCCATCACGCCGGGTTCGAGGCATACGGACTAGACTTTGCCCCCGTAACCATCGCTAGAATCAAGAAGCACGCCCCCGAACTTAATATCGTTCTCGGCGACGTGCGAGAAATGCCATTCGAGGATGCCTTTTTCGAAGGGGTGTGGTCCTTAGGGGTGATCGAACATTTCAAGGATGGTTACGCATCGATCATCGAGGAGGTACGCCGAGTGCTGAAACCTGGCGGACTCCTTTTCCTAACTGTCCCCAGCGTGTCGCCATTGAGGCGTCTAAAGATGCGGCTCGGTCGATACGAAGATGTGAGTGCCGCGGACATGGCTCGATTTTACCAATTTGCCTTCACCCCGAACGACACAATTAGAACGATCAGCGGGATGGGGTTCCGGCTTTTGGAAAGTCGGTCCAGGGGCGGATATCTGGGGTTGATGCGGGAAAGCAATTTGTTCAAGCGCCTGCTTGAACCATTGTATGAGAGCCGGTCGCGACCGATGGTGACCTTACGACGCGCGATCGACTTAGTGATCAGTCCAGTATCGTTTCACACAAAGCTGTTCGTCTTCAAAAAGAACTAGCTGAAACTGAATTTTCGAACTCCGACCTCAGTTACTTGTATCCAGCACGAGTTGTCGCGGCGCTTCGACTGAAGTCCTGTTGATCATTTCCGCAGCGTCAACGCGCCGAAGACTCATTCATTGATCTTTATCCTGACGGAGCTTCTCATCGATGTCTCTCAGGCTTTTGTTGTACGCTCGCGTCTCTCGCCGCACCCCTATCGTGGCAATAACTACCCACGCGATAGAGAAGGCGCCGATGAGGACTCCTAAAACTAAATGTCTTATGTCAGGCATATGTGCTTTTGCGCGTCCTAGGTGCGTCAATGACTTACCGAGCGCACGATTCTCTTGCCGATACTCAGAATTTTAAGTCTGTATCTGCCAACTTGGCGAATGATATCCAGAATCATAATCGCCCGCGCCAAGCCTAACCTCCACCCGGCGAACATACCAAAAATCAAAAACTGAACAACTGCCCGGAAGGGCGGAAAGGAAACACCATGGACCGCAACTTCGCGCGGGCGCTTGCGCTTGTTCTCAAATCGGAAGGCGGGTGGTCGGACCATCTGGCCGATCCTGGCGGCGCCACCATGAAGGGCGTGACGCTTGCCAGCTTCCGCCGCTATGTGAAGGCGGGCGCGACAAAGGCGGATCTGCGCGCGATCAGCGACGCGCAGGTCGCCACCGTCTATCGCCGCTTCTACTGGGACGCTGTGCTCGGCGCCGAGTTGCCCGATGGCGTCGATCACGCGGTATTCGATTTCGCCGTCAACAGCGGGCCTGGCCGGGCGGCCAAATATCTGCAGGCGGCCGTCGGCGTTGCGCAGGACGGCCGGATCGGACCGGTCACCGTCGCGGCGGCCAAGGCAAAGCCGGCCGGTGTGACCATCGATGCACTTTGCGATGCGCGGCTGGCGTTCCTGAAGCGGTTGCCGACATGGGCAACATTCGGGCGCGGCTGGTCGGATCGGGTCAGGTCGGTGCGGGTTCAGGCCCTGCTGATGTCGGCGCAGCGCCCCGCCGCACCGGTGACCGCGGCGGCGCCGCCCAGGGTCGAAACATCGGCCAATGGGGCGCCGTCGGTTCGTCTCGAGCAGCCGACGCCCGGCGGCAAGACGGCTGCCGTGGCCGGCCTCCTCGTTCTCATGGCCGGAGCGCTCGCGGCCGTCCGGCATCAGATCGCCGATTTTTTCGGAAGCCTGTTTCGATGACATGGTTCAACACCAATGCGCTGCACAATCTCCTCAACACGCTGATCGCCATCATCTGCGGCGGCGCGCTCGCCGGCTTTGACTGGACGCTGCTCGGCGTGAGCGACCGCACCGCCCTTCAGATCAGCGGCGCCATTGCCCTTGCCAAGATCATCATCAACGCGGTGCGTGACGGGCCGCGCGGCATGGTCGCGCCGGCCAAGGAGACATGAGATGGGAACACTCGCTTTCGCGCTGCTTGGCCAGGCCTGGCCGTATCTTCTGGCAATGGGCGCCGCGCTCGCCGGTGTCTGGACGGCCTACGCCAAGGGCAAGGCCAACCAGAAGGCCAGGCAGGATGCCGCCGACGCCGCGGCGCGCACCGAAGCCCAGGAGATCGACGATGCCGTCGCCGGCCGGGCGCCGGACGACAACAGAGGGAGGCTGGCCAGATGGTCAAAATCATAGCGCTCTCGCTCCTGCTGGCCGGCTGCACCACATCAGGCGGATCGTTCTGCGCGGCCGGGCATCCCATCCGGCCGACAAGGGCAGAGGCGGCGGCCCTTTCCGACGCGTCGGTGGCGGCGATCCTGGCTCACAACGAAAAGGGTCAGAAATTTTGCGGCTGGAGGCCATGATGAACGATCTTTTCGACCTGCTCGGCATCAAGGGACCGGTCGTGGCGGCGGGTCTCGCCGGCGGCGTTCTGCGCGCGCTGTCGCGGCATCGCTACAAGCTGCGCGAAATGGTGGCCTCGCCGATCTGCGGCGCGCTTGCGGCGGCTTATCTGACGCTGCCGGCGGTCTCCTACGCCAGGATCGCCGGCCTGCCGATGCCCGATCCCGCCGACGACACCACCACGCTGGCGGCCGCCTTCCTGATCGGCGTCTGTGCGATGTGGATTTCGGACGTGCTGTTCGAGTTTGTGGTGCGGAGATTCAAGCCGGGGGTGGAGGAGTAGCTGTTGGCACCGCGTCGTCTGTTGGCTGCTGCCTGACGGAATTACCGAGACAGGTGGACCT
>NZ_RZPL01000175.1:0-8852 GCF_004022805.1 Mesorhizobium sp. M7A.F.Ca.CA.002.04.1.1
CATCGTGCCGCCGAACTGCCTGTCTGGCTGCACAGATACAATTGGCATCGTCCACATGGCAGCCTAAAGTCAAAAACGCCTATCAGTCGCCTCGCCCTGATCGAGGACAACCTGTTGAAGCTCCACACCTAGGTCACTATCGGGGGGCCTTAAACCTGAACAGCTCCATCGTCGCGGCTGCTGCGGAAGCAGGAGCTATCACTGGGACCCGTACTGGTGCTTGTCAGCCGCTGAGCCGCTACTTCGTCTTAGGAAGAGCATTGTCCTTGCCAAAAGCCGGCCAGTATTTCGAGATTGCCAGTGTGGCGCCGGCTGAAGAGAAATGACCATAGTCGAAATATAAAAACTCTCCTCTATCGAAATAGGCGCAGCGTCCTGCGCTGCACAGGAATTTCAGCGGATCGATGAATGTGGCGCCTTTGGTAAATGAGCGCACACGTTCGTTGACGTCGGGGTCCATCGCGATCGGCCAGGACGTATCGTCCAGATTTTGGCGCTTGGCGAAGAACGCAATTTTCCGGACGTCAGTTGGGAACTGCGGAGACTGGCCGATGACAAACACGCGCACGCCCAGGGCACGAAGCGTAGCGATTGTTTGCTGAAGACCGTCGAAACCTCTGACCTCATAGTCACTCCATCTACCGCTGAGGATAACCGTCTTGATGTCCGCTTCCAAGATGACGTCCAAGGCCTTGCGATTGAACCGGACACAATCAAGACGATCGTACGGGTAGTAATAGAGTATCGGCGCGCAGCTGGCGTACGTATATTCAACGATGTTCGCCTGCAATCGATTTATGTTAGCACCCAAGCCGGAAACATAGTGCGCGGCGAAGGAGTCGCCCCACAAAAAAACCGTTGTTGGAAAACCGCTGGTGCGCGTGCAATCCTCCATATTCCAGCTTTCGATCCGGCTGGTGCCCTCGTTGAAACAGATGCCATTCCTCCAGTCCCCGACGGAAATGCGCCGCTGGACATAGTCCGGAAACCGTTGCGGAAAGCCGTTGCCGAGCGCCCCCGCCGCTCCGCCGGCACAAAGGACAACGATCGCGAGCGCTGAAAAGGCGAAGATAGGCCCCGGGGAGGTGAAGGCCCTCTTCTGTCGAAACGGCTGCTCTACAAACTTCCAGGAGAATGCAGCCAATGCGAGGCTTGCCACCAACATCGCACCGGTCATCAACGGATCGAGTTTTTGGAACGAAAGATAGTGCGCGAACGCATTGAGAGGCCAGTGAACAAGATACAACGAATACGAGATGAGCCCAATCCAGACCAGCGGCCTGACTTCGAGCATGCGGGTGGCGACCGTCGAGGGGGTATTTTGGCCAACATAGATCAGAAGGGCCGTTCCGATGCATGGATACAAGGCGTTGTAGCCTGGGAACGGATCACTCGCCGAAATCGCGAAGAACCCGATGGCGAGAAGGCCAAATCCGGCCACCCCCACCGACTCCATCAGGAGTCGGTTGCCCAGCGGCGAGGGGCATTTGAGCATGAGCAGGGCGCCCAACATGAGTTCCCAGATTCGGGTCGGCAGCAGATAGAATCCGGCGGTGGGTGCCAGCGATGTCGCCATCACCGCCACTACGAAGCTGCAGAGAATTATCGGAAGAAGTGTCGTCAGCCAGCGCTTCCCGATGTAGCGATAGATTAGGAACATCAGGATTGGTGCGAAGATGTAGTACTGCTCCGCTACGGAAAGCGGCCAAGTGTGCAACAGTGGTAGAAGCGCGGCATCGATAGAGAAGTAACTTGACGTTTTCCAGAAGAAAACGTTCGACCAGAAGGTCGAGGTAGCTATGATGCTAAGACTGAATCCGCGCAGATCCGGTGGCAGAAGAATGAACAATGCCGCAATGCAGGTGAGAAGCATCACAAAGACGAGCGCCGGCAGAATGCGCCGGGCACGGCGCCAGTAGAAGTTGACGATGGAAAATTGGCCGCGTTCAAGGTCATCCAGGAGGCTTCCGCTGGTTAGGTAGCCGGAGATGACGAAGAAGATATCGACCCCGCTAAAGCCACCCGGGATCGCCGAAATTCCGAAATGAAAGAGTACGACCGGAAGTACAGCAACGGCCCTAAGGCCCTCGATATAGCGCCTATATTGCATCCAGCGGTTCCTTTTATTTTAGATCAGGACGCGATTGGAAGCTTTCAATCTCCGGTAGGAGTGCTGCCGAGATAAGGGCGGTATCAGCCACCTTTATCCGTCCCGAATGTTCTGTAAGTTGCAACTGGTACAGAAGCACGATCGCCATCGCCGGCCTTGACGGCCTGATTGTCGAGCAGATCGCGCGGATCGTTGACCATCACGGCCAGGTTATGTCCTGTCGAACAACCAAGCGGCTGTTTGAAGGATTCTTCATTGGGTAAGGCACCATATGAGGGACAGACCGGCGGACGGGCGTGATAGACAATCGCCTCAATTCGCACTGAGCCGGCGTCGTGTTGATCGCGCAATTGAATGTTGTCTTCTTCGATTGCCAACTGCCTGGCCTGATGGGCTACCCCTGCGCTGAGCTGGGGCGAACCGCTGATGAGGAGGTGGATGGCATCGAACCGGCCGCGACTGGCCTTGTCTAGGAAAACACGCAAACGCTGCCGTTCGGAAGCGCGCAGGCTTTGCAACGTCAGGACGGTGGTCTCCTCTCGGACAAGCATTGGTGCCGATGGTTCGACATCAACTGGCGTAGTGCTTGTGCAGCCACTTACGCTTGGTGCCAGAGCGACAAAGAGGATTATAAAACGCAACATCTTTGGATGACACTATTCGATGATGAAGCCGAGACCGCCCTGGGCGCTTGGCGCGCCCGCACGGATAGCAGCGCGGTCTCGCGGGGGACTTGTCACGGAATTCGTCGGAGCGCCCCCTCCGTTCAAAGCCGGTGCCGCCCGCTCGGTCGGTGCGCTCATCTGGTTTGGGTTGGAGCCTGGTCTTACAATGTAAGGCGTAACTAGAATGACCAGTTCTGACTCCTCTTTTTGAAACGAGGTCGAGCGAAAAAGCGGTCCCAGGATCGCCAGTTCTCCGAGCCAGGGAAAGGCCCTGACATCATTGTTGACGTTCCGCCTGATTAGACCGCCGATTGCGAAGCTCTGGCCGCTGGCGAGTTCGACGACCGTATCGGCTCGGCGCGTGGAAACTGCCGGCACGGAAATTCCGTTGATTTGCACGGCACCTTGCGTCGACAGTTCACTGACTTCGGGCGTTACGTGAATGTTGATTTGATTGTTGCTGAGAACTGTCGGCACAAATTCCAGACTGACGCCGAAGTGACGGAATTCAACCGATACCTGCCTGTTTTCCTGCAGGACAGGAATGGGAAATTCGCCGCCCGCGAGAAAGCTGGCCTTTTCACCCGACATAGCGGTGAGGTTCGGCTCAGCCAGGACGGAAGCTATATGCTCCTTGGCGAGCGCGTCGAGAACCGCGCTGACGTTGACGGCACCGTTGTCGAATCCGATTTCTGCTGTACCGCCACCCTGGGTTGAACCAGACCCAGCGCTTGCAGCGCTTCCGCTTAGAACGCCCACTTTGAAATTGCCGATTTGACCGAAGGCGGACAAGTTGACGCCGAGTGACTTCATGGCGCTGCGTGAGACTTCGGCTACGCGCACGCTGAGGTTAACTTGCAGGGATCCAGCGACCTTGATGTTGTTGACGACTTGCGCTCCGTCGCCCAGATATTGCTCAGTGACTCTTTTTGCGGTGTCGGCGACCTCTGCGTCGGGCGCCGTCCCGCTAAGGATTGCGCCGCGCGGCGTATAGTTGACGCGGATGGGATAGTCGCCGACCTGCTCCCGCAACATGGCGCGTAAATCCCCGATCGGTTGCGTGACAACGATACGCAATTCGGCGAGAGGCTCGCCATTGCCATCCAAGGCGAATAGGCTGGTCCGCCCCGATTTCTTGCCAAAGACGAAGATTGTTTTGCTCGATGGCGCCTGAAAATCCGCGATCGTGGGGTCAGCAACAAAGATGGTCGTGGCTGGCCCGGGCAGATGAACGGTCTCCCCGAGCGAAGAGGAAAGGGTCAGCGTGGCGTTGATGCTATTCGAAGCCGCATGCGGCGGGCCTTTGTCCTGCTTGTTTTGCGCCGCGACACCAAGTGGGAAAGTCACAATAAGCGCGCAGAGGAGATGGCCCAGGTAACGGGGCACTGCAGGTCTTGTAACCTTGTTGGCGATCGCCCGCCAATTGAGCGCAGCGCAAGGATGTTGAAGGATCAGCAAAATAGATCTTCTTTCGATTCGACAAACTATGCGGACGAGGCGTCAGTCAATTCTAGGATGTAACCAATGCCTCGGATGGTCTTGATCCGTGGCGTTGCACCTGATCTGGTCAGATGTCCCCGTAAACGATAAATTCCGACTTCAAGCGCGTTGGCAGACACGTCGTCGTTGAATGAATAGAGGTGATCTTCCAATTGCGCACGGGGCACGATGCGGCCTGCCCGGTTAAGCAGGTGCTCTAGAACACAGAGTTCGCGACGTGCGATCATCATTGGGTGCCCATCAACGAAAACCTGGCGGGCGACCGGATCAAAGTCGAGATTGCCAAATACGAGCCTCAGGTCGGTCATCTGTGTCGCCCGGCGCAGAATGGCTCTCATTCTGGCAATAAGCTCATCGGTAGAGATGGGTTTGAGCAGAAAGTCGTCCGCACCACCGTTGAAGATCGCAATTCGCTTATCGAGATCGTTAAGGCTGCTCATAATGACGGCAGGAACTGAATGCCCGTGGGTCCTCAACTGCCTCAGCCAACCCAAGCCATCGCCATCTGGCAGAGCCAATTCCAGCAGGAGAATTTCATAGCTGGCGCAAGAAAATGCACTCGAAGCCAGTTCCAGAGTACCAACGACATCAACGACGAAGCCGCCATCCCCGAGCGCAAGTCGCATGGCGCGCGCAAGATCCGCATGATGATCCACGAGCAGCGTTCGCATTTCATCTCCTCTCGAAGAGGGACGGCCCATCGAACGCGTCACCGGCGGCCATCTGATCGGAGCACACGGCGCGCAACTCGTCGCAGCTCTCGGAACTGGTCCGAGTCGGAGGGACATGCAAGTCGCTCGGTGGCAATAGGCGCGGGTGAGGACCAACTGACGGGCTCAAATACGCCGGTCGGCGAACCCACGAGGCCAGCAACCCGCGTGCGATTTCTCGTTGCATCATCTCTCCTACGTGCAGCCCCTGCGCTCGCAAGGCAGCGTCGCGGCTCAGAGCCCGATTCCCACAGAGGGTAGGGTTAGCTTTCGAGAAACTGATTGAACAAATCGATTATTTGGATCGAATGCATCCACGGTATGGATGCAGCGCACCATCTTCAACGACTGCGGCGTCCTGATGCACTGTTGTGTCTGTCGTGCTCTGCTTTTTTCGCTGTCCTTCAAGGCTGGCGAGCCTGGTGGAACCTGCGCGTCATTGGCTTGGTAGCTTGAATGCTCAACAACGGAGCGCCCTGCGCAAAGCCGCTCTCATTTCCAAAAAGCCTTGCAATCTGGTTGGAGCACTTCGCGCTCGACACCAAAATAGGCGAGGAAAACTGACGTCTGACAGGGATGTACATGCAACAGCCGATTTGCGGCACCAGCAAACGACCGCGTTCAGGCTGAAGATCGACGACCAACGGCTCCTCGATTTCCGCACTTTTACAAGCTCTTCCTGTGCGGGCGGATGCCGGCAAACAGCAGCACAGGGTCAGCGAAACCGGGAGCGGGCCTGCTTGATCGCCATGATCACATTGCCGCTGTCGCGCGTGCGGAGCGGAATGCAATCGGTCCAGCCGGCGGCAATCCGGTCAGCACCATCGTCTGCACGAAGCTCCCTGACGAAGACGTGCCCGAATGCGCTCAACAAAGCCGGGCGGCGGATCTTTCCAATCGCCGAAGGTGCGGGCTGGCACCGAGCGGCGAACTGCGAACTCATTCCTGCCCGGCGGCGCTGGCCGCCGCGAGCGTCGATGCGGACCCAGCCGCTCCGAATCCTCCCACAACACGATGAGCGCGTCGCGGACATCGCTGCCGTAACAGCGGCTGCGGCTCTTGCCCGCAGACGGCCTCTGCTCACGACGGTTCATAAGACGGATCGCGCGCTTGCGAATAATAGCCGGTTACCGCCTCGAACTCATCCAGAATGCGCCGCTTGTCAACGCCGCAATAAAGCTCCACGATCGCCGCTTCACCGTGTCGCCATGCTGAGCCGCGCCATCCTTCCCCCGAACCGGAATGGCACGACCTGTCCATCCCCTTTGGAACAGGACACTATTGGTAACATTTTGCTTGAGGCAATGCGGCTCGTTGCCTTCCTTTTCGCTGACCGGAAGGGTACCGGAAGTCGTCTATCGCATCTTACCCGCTGAAAGCGGCAACACCTCGACCTCAATCGCAGATCATAGGAAATAGACGATCGCGTCGGGGCCTCAGCATCGGTTCACCGGGTTTCCGTCATCGACTGAAGCGAATTGCCCCATCGACCGTCACCGGGTGGGCCGCGATACGTCGCCGTATATGATTAGCGAGCGCACGTAGCGGAGCCATAGCTCTCCACCCAGCCATGTTCCCCTAGTTGGAAAATGTCCGGCGGACCAGAGGTGCTGTCGTCAGCTTTTCCTGAATAGCGGCCAAGGCAATCCCTACCAGTCCATCACCACCTTGCCGGAACTGCCGCTCTTCATCGCATCGAAACCGATCTGAAAATCGTCGATGCCGATGCGGTGGGTGATCAGGCCGGAGACATCCAGCGGACCCTGCACAAGCGCGATCATCTTGTACCAGGTTTCGAACATCTCGCGGCCGTAGATGCCTTTGAGATGCAGCATCTTGAAGATGACCTTGTTCCAGTCGATCTCGAAGCCGGTCGGCGCGATGCCCAGAATGGCGATCTTGCCGCCATTGTTCATGGTGTCGATCATGTCGCGGAAAGCGGGGGCGGCGCCTGACATTTCGAGGCCGACGTCGAACCCCTCGGTCATGCCGAGCACCGGCATGACGTCGCGCAGCTTCTCCTTCGAGGCGTCGACGACATGCTGGACGCCGAGTTTCTTGGCTAGCGCCAGCCGCACCGGGTTGATGTCAGTGATGACCACTTTGCGCGCGCCGACGCATTGGGCGACGAGCGCGCCCATGATGCCGATCGGCCCGGCGCCAGTCACCAGCACGTCCTCGCCGACCAGATCGAAGGACAATGCGGTGTGGACGGCATTGCCCAAGGGATCGAAGATCGCGGCAATCTCATCGGGCACATCGTCGGGGATCGGCACGACATTGTGCTGCGGGATCGCCAGATACTCGCCGAAGGCGCCTGGACGGTTGACGCCGACGCCGAGCGTGTTGCGGCACAGATGCCCTCGCCCGGCGCGACAGTTGCGGCAATGGCCGCAGACGATGTGGCCTTCGCCCGATACACGCTGGCCGACCTTGTATTCGGTGACCGCTGCGCCGAAATCGGCAACGGTGCCGACGAATTCATGGCCCGTCACCATCGGCACCGGCACCGTCTTCTGCGCCCACTGGTCCCAATTGTAGATGTGCACGTCGGTGCCGCAGATCGCCGTCTTCTTGATCTTGATCAGCACGTCGTTGGGGCCGATTTCCGGCACCGGCACCTCTTCCATCCAGATGCCCGGTTCGGCCTTGGCCTTCACAAGCGCCTTCATCATGTTCGACATGCTTTTGTCCCTTGAAGCTCTTGTTCCGGAATCGCTTTTCGATTCCGGCTTGTCAGGAAATCACCCCGAGTTCGCGCCCGACGGCGGCGAACGCTTCCACCGCGCGGTCGATATCGGCGCTGGAATGCGCCGCCGACATCTGCGTGCGGATGCGCGCCTGCCCCTTTGGCACCACCGGGAAGGAGAAGCCGATGACATAGATGCCGCGCTTCAGCATGCGCGCGGCCATCTCCTGCGCCAGGCTGGCATCGCCCAGCATCACCGGGATGATCGGATGATCCGCTCCGGCCAGCGTGAAGCCGAGCTTGCCCATTTGCGACCGGAACCGCGCAGCGTTGTCGTAGAGTTTGTCGCGCAGCCCATCGCCGTCCTTGATCAGCTCGAACACCTTGATCGAAGCGCCGGCGATCGCCGGCATCAGCGTGTTGGAAAAGAGATACGGCCGTGAGCGCTGGCGCAACCAGTCGACCACCTGGCTTTTGCCCGAGGTGTAACCACCGGAGGCCCCACCAAGTGCCTTGCCGAGCGTCCCGGTGATGATGTCGACCCTGCCCTCGACGCCGCAATGCTCGGCCGAGCCGCGGCCGTTCTGACCGACGAAGCCGACGGCATGGCTGTCGTCGACCATCACCATGGCGTCATACTTCTCGGCGAGGTCGCAGACACCCCTGAGATTGGCGATGATGCCATCCATCGAAAACACGCCGTCGGTGGCGATCAACCGGAAGCGGCAGTCCCGGGCTTCCTTCAGGCGCGCCTCGAGATCGGCCATGTCGTTGTTGGCGTAGCGGAAACGTTTGGCCTTCGACAGCCGCACACCATCGATGATCGAGGCATGATTCAAGGCATCCGAAATAATGGCGTCTTCCTCGCCCAGCAGCGTCTCGAACAGGCCGCCATTGGCATCGAAGCAGGAGCCGTAAAGGATGGTGTCTTCCATGCCGAGGAAGGAGGAAATCGTGGCTTCGAGTTGCTTGTGCTCTTCCTGCGTGCCGCAGATGAAGCGCACCGATGCCATGCCGTAGCCATAGCGGTCGAGCGCCTGCTTGGCAGCATTGCGCAAATCGGCGCTATCGGCGAGGCCGAGATAGTTGTTGGCACAGAAATTCAACACCTTGTCGCCGCCGACCTCGATCTCGGCCGACTGCGTCGAAGTGATCACCCGCTCCGACTTGTAGAGGCC
>NZ_RZPL01000176.1:0-8810 GCF_004022805.1 Mesorhizobium sp. M7A.F.Ca.CA.002.04.1.1
AATTTCCGCGAGCTGCTGCCCGAGGCGCAGAAACCGGAGGGGGCCTCGATCAAGCACGACATTTCGGTGCCTATCGCCTCGATCCCGCGTTTCATCGAAGAAGCCGCCGGCGCGGTGGCGTCGGTGAGCGCCGGCGCGCGCGTGGTCTGCTTCGGCCATATGGGCGACGGCAATCTCCACTACAACATTTCCCGGCCCGTCGACGGCGACGATGAGGCGTTCCTCGCTCTCTATCACCCCATGAACAAGGCGGTGCACGATGTGGTGCGCAGCCTGCACGGTTCGATCTCGGCCGAGCATGGCATCGGCCAGTTGAAGCGCGACGAACTGATCGCCACCGCGCCGCCGATGGCGATCGATCTGATGCGAAGGGTGAAGGCCGCTTTCGACCCGGCCGGCATCATGAATCCGGGTAAGGTTATCTGATCCTTTCGACATCTTGTGGCTGGTGGGATTCCGATAACCATCCCTGAGATCAGCAAAATTTAACCGACTTTCTTAAGCGGGGCGGTAAGGAGCCCGCGCTACTGTCTCCATACAAACGAGGCTGGAAAAACCGGCCCGGAGAGAACCGGACACCGGCTCTCAGGAGACAGACAGGAAGGCCACTCTATGAACACCGGACTGAAGCCAGTCTGGGCGGGACGCAACATGCGTCTCGACCCATTCCGCCTGCCGCAAGTGGTGAGCTACGCGACTCGCGACGACTACGGCGATGTAACCTTCACCATCGACCAGCGCGGCGCCGTGATCCGCCGCTTGCTCGAGATGAGCGGCCTGCCCGCGATCATCGTTCTGCCTTCCAATGCGTTCCGCGGCGTTGCCGCCCGCGCCATGGAGGATCCGGACGGCAATGTCACGGTGACCCTGGAACTCCTGCACAACGACCCGATGCTGTCGGTGCCGCTGCTGGTGGCCGACGATCTCGACGATGTCGCAGCCGACTGGCGCGCCTGGGCCGACGCTTACCGCCTGCCGATGCTGCTCATCGAATCGGACGGCGTTGCCCGCACCCTGGAAGAATCGCTCGGCGCCGCCATCAAGACGCTGCCGCCGCAGGATCGGCGCAAGGGGCGGATTTCGAACACGCGCCGCCCGCGTTTCCTCGCTCGCCGCAGAGCTGGCGACCTCGGTCTCAGGCTGGTCGTCGACGGCCAGGAGATTATTTCGCGGGAGTAGGAAGGTTCTTCCTTCTCCCCCTGTGGGAGAAGGTGGCCGAGCGAAGCTCGGTCGGATGAGGGGTGTTCCAGCTTGGCAACGCCGGCACTCCGTCCAGCACCCCTCAACCGTCTTGGCGCTGCGCGCCAATCCACCTTCTCCCACAAGGGGAGAAGGGAAAAAGCCCGCTAAACCAGCGGCTTCAGAGCCACCCACACAGCGCCGCCGATCAGGCCGAGGAAGATCAGCCAGCCGACCTGGTTGTTCGACCTGAACAGGCGCAGGCATTGGTCCGGATTGTCGATGTCCAACACGGCGATCTGCCGCGCCATATGGGTGCCGGCGGCGATCAGCCCGGCCAGCGCCACCACCGGCGCCTGCGCCGACGCGAAGGCGATGGCGAAGCAGATCAGCGCGCCGCCATAAAGTCCGGCCAGCCAGGCCTTGGTGTTGTCGCCGAACAGGCGTGCCGTCGAGCGCACGCCGACAATGGCGTCATCTTCCTTGTCCTGGTGCGCGTAGATCGTGTCGTAGCCGATCACCCACAGGATCGAGCCGATATAGAGCATGACAGCAGGCCCATCGAGATCGCCGAACTCGACCGCCCATCCCATCAGCGCGCCCCAGGAAAAAGCAAGGCCGAGCACCAGTTGCGGCCAGTTGGTTATCCGCTTCATGAACGGATATATGGCGATGACCGCCAGTGAGCAGATGCCGAGCAGGACGGCAAAGCTGTTGAACTGGATGAGCACGACGAGGCCGACCAGGGCCTGCAGGACGAGAAACAGCCATGCCCGCCGGCGCGTCGCCTTGCCTGACGGCAGCGGTCGCGAGCGCGTGCGCTCCACCTGGTTGTCGATGTCCTCGTCGACGAGGTCGTTGTAGGTGCAGCCGGCGCCGCGCATGGCGATGGCCCCGACCAGGAACAGCACAAGATACAAAGGCGCCGGCAGCAGTGAGAGCAGCGGGTCGCCGGGACGCGGATAGGCGCTTGCCGCCAAGGCCGCCGACCACCAGCACGGCCACAGCAGCAGTTGCCAGCCTATCGGCCTGTCCCACCGCGCAAGCTGCGCATAGGGCCATATCGAGCGCGGCAGCACGCGGTAGACCCAATGGCCGTTCGGCGCATCGGCGACACGGCCCTGGGCCGCTTTCGACTGGATGGTTTCCATGCCCATGGAGTGGCAGCAGCGGCGGAAACCGTCAAGCGGCAAGCGGAGACGCGGCGCCCGTCAGCCTTTCACGAGGCAAAGATGTCGCGGGTGGCGAACCAGTCCTTGGCCACCTCGACGAAGGCCAGCGCTGCATTCGACACACGCTGATGCGTGTCATAGGTAAGCAGGATCCGCTGCATGGGCAGCGGATCCGACAGCGGCTTGCAGATGAGCGGCAGCCCGTCATAGCTGCGGTCGCCATGCGGGCGGGTGTAGCTGACCGCAACGCCGAAGCCGTTGGCGACCATGCTCCGTTGCAGTTCGAACGAGCTTGTCGTCATGTCGGCCACAGGCGAAAGGCCGCGGCTGCGGAACAGGTCGAGCATATGCTGCCAGCTGTGCGGCTGGTCGGTGGTGATCAGCGGATAGGCGGCCAGATCGGCAAGGCTGACCGACGGGCGATCCGCCAGGGCATGGCCTGCCGGCAACAGCGCGTGCGGGCGAAGTTCACGCAGCAGGATGCGGGCGAAATGCGTCGGCAGGCTGAGATCATAAGTCAGGCCGAGATCGATGGCCGCGTCACCCAGCCGTCGACCCAGCGTCTCGAACGTCTCGTCGCGAACGACGATCTTGACGGCCGGATAGCGTTCGGAGAAGGCGCGGATCAAAGCCGGCGCGAAGAAAGGCGCCAGATCCTCGAAGCATCCCAACACCAACTCGCCGCTGACAGCCGATTTGCTTGAACCCAGGCCGATGAGTTCCTCCGTTTCGGTGAGAACCTGCCTTGCCTTGGCCACGACGGCGCGGCCGAACGATGTCGGCGACACGCCGCTTCCCCGCTGGCGGACGAACAGTTTCTGGCCGAAATTCTTTTCGACCGCGTCGATGGCCACCGAGATCGACGGCTGAGAGACGTTCAGCATCCTTGCCGCGCCGGTGACGCTGCCGTGACGCGCCACGGCAACCAGATAGCGCAGCTGCGTGAAAGTCACACTCATAGAGGCACTCTATATGTCAGATCGATAGTTATTATTTTACCGAATGAATAGATGTTGCGATAGTGGCTTTATTCCAAGAGGAGAACGCCATGGCTTCCCGGACTGCCACCCTCGACGCCACCAGGATCGGCGCGTCCACGATT
This sequence comes from Mesorhizobium sp. M7A.F.Ca.CA.002.04.1.1, assembly GCF_004022805.1. NCBI lineage: Bacteria > Pseudomonadati > Pseudomonadota > Alphaproteobacteria > Hyphomicrobiales > Phyllobacteriaceae > Mesorhizobium > Mesorhizobium sp. M7A.F.Ca.CA.002.04.1.1. Next base: position 3,454 of record NZ_RZPL01000176.1, read on the forward strand.
GCCGACTATCAGCGTGACGGCGCTGTTTGCATTCGCGGCGCCTTCAAGGGCTGGGTCGACACGATTGCCGCCGGCATCGAACGCAACATGCAGAACCGCAGCGCCACCGCATCCGACATAGCCAACGGTCGCGGTAGTTTCTTCGATGACTACTGCAACTGGGAGCGCATCCCCGAATTCGTCAGCCTGGTACGGGACTCACCCGCCGCCGAACTGGCGGCGGCGGTGATGCAGTCGCGCACCGCGCAGTTCTTCCATGATCATGTGCTGGTGAAGGAACCCGGCACGCAGAAGCCGACGCCCTGGCATCAGGACATCCCCTACTATTTCGTCGATGGCCAACAGACGGTGAGCTTCTGGATACCCATCGACCCGGTGAAAGAGGCGACGCTGCGGCTGATCGCCGGCTCGCACAAATGGGACAAGATGATCCTGCCGGTGCGCTGGCTCGACGATAGCAATTTCTATGCCGGCGAGGGCGACTATCTGCCGGTGCCCGATCCCGACAAGGACCCTTCGATGAAGGTGCTCGAATGGGAAATGGAGCCGGGCGACGCCATCCTGTTCGACTTCAGGACCGCGCATGGCGCGCGTGGCAATATGACCGCGGCGCGGCGCCGGGCGCTGTCGCTGCGCTGGGTCGGTGACGATGCGCGCTATGTCGAGCGGCCGGGCCGCACCTCGCCGCCCTATCATGGCCACGGCATGCAGCCGGGCGAGAGGCTGCGCGAGGACTGGTTTCCGGTGGTTTTCTCCGCCTAGCGAATCGCCAGAAAATTGGCGGCGGTATCCGCCGCCAATTTTCTGCGGGGATAACGTTCCCGTGCGCAATTGCGATCTAAACACCCTGATGCCTTGACCCGTCGCCCGGAGAGCAATAGCGGGTCTCCAAGAGACTGTTTCGAAATTCGCTCTGGCGAGTCATATGGTGGTGGTTTCGAGAACCGCAGCGGAGCGGACATTTGGTCCGTGAGCTCAGTTCTACTGCACGCAGTAGAACGGGAAGCGCAGAAAACGCCATCAGATGGCCGCCAGAGCAGAATTTCGGCATCAAGAGGTGGCCATGAACGTTCTTCTTCTGGGCTCCGGCGGCCGCGAACATGCGCTCGCCTGGAAGATCGCCGCGTCGCCGCTGCTGACGAAGCTTTATGCCGCCCCCGGCAATCCGGGCATTGGCGGCGAGGCCGAACTGGTCAAGCTCGACATCGCCGATCACGCCGCGGTCACCGCATTCTGCCGGGAGAAAAAAATCGACCTCGTCGTGGTCGGTCCGGAAGGCCCGCTGGTCGCCGGTATTGCCGACGATCTGCGCGCCGAAAATATCCGCGTCTTCGGTCCCTCCAAGGCAGCGGCACAGCTGGAAGGCTCGAAAGGTTTCACCAAGGACCTCTGCGCCCGCTACAACATCCCGACCGCCGCCTATGGCCGTTTCAGTGACCTGGCCTCGGCCAGGGCCTATGTCGAAAAGACCGGGGCGCCGATCGTCATCAAGGCCGACGGGCTCGCTGCCGGCAAGGGCGTCACCGTCGCCATGACGCTCAGTGAAGCACAGGCAGCCCTCGATGCCTGCTTCGATGGTTCCTTCGGCGCCGCCGGCGCGGAAGTTGTGGTCGAGGAATTCATGACCGGCGAGGAGGCGAGCTTCTTCTGTCTTTGCGACGGTACCACCGCACTGCCCTTCGGCACCGCGCAGGATCACAAGCGCGTCGGCGACGGCGACACCGGTCCGAACACTGGCGGCATGGGGGCCTATTCGCCGGCACCGGTGATGACGCCGGAACTGGTCGAGCGCACCATGCGTGAGATCATCGAGCCGACCATGCGCGGCATGGCCGAACTGGGCGCGCCTTTCTCCGGCGTGCTGTTTGCCGGGCTGATGATCACCGACAAGGGGCCGAAGCTGATCGAATACAACACCCGCTTCGGCGATCCGGAATGCCAGGTGCTGATGATGCGGCTGAAGGATGATCTGCTGGTCCTGCTCAACGCGGCAACCGACGGCCAGTTGGCACATACTTCGGTGCGCTGGCGCGACGAGGCGGCATTGACCGTGGTGATGGCGGCGAGAGGCTATCCCGGCACGCCGGAAAAAGGCTCGGTCATCCGCGGCGTCGAAGACGCGGCAAGCGACGGCGTCCAGGTCTTCCACGCCGGCACCGCCATCAATGGCGGCGCGCTGGTGGCCAATGGCGGCCGCGTCCTCAACGTGACGGCATCAGGCGCCACGGTCGGCGAGGCGCAGAAACGAGCCTATGCCGCGCTCGACCGCATCGACTGGCCGGACGGGTTCAGCCGCCGCGATATCGGCTGGCAGGCGGTGGCGCGCGAACAGGGAACCTGAAGTCCGCGTTGGCTTACCGCTGGCCGCGGTCGAGTTCGGTCGAAGCGGTGCTGAGCGGATCGGCAGCGGCAAACGCAGCGTCGAGTTGTGCGGGCGAACGCCGCTCGGTCCGCTTCCAGGCGACATATTGGACAATGCCGAAACTCGGTCTCCGGGGCACCGTCTTCACGACCGGCATGCGGAAGCCGTCGCGGAAACGGGACCAGCGTGTGCCCAACGCTGCGACCATGTCCTCGAAAGTCGGCGGCGCGGCCACAGACGCATAGGTGATGGTGACATTGCCGGCGAGGCCGGCCTCGCGTGAAACCGGCAGCGGTATGGAGGCGAGATAGTCCGGCGGCACGTCGATAAGCCCGCCGAACGGCCATTGCGCGCGCAGCGTGGCGGCGTCGGTCGGCGCGACATTGACGTCTATGTCGTTAGGCGTGCCGGCAACCCTGTAAGGGCAGCGGAAACGGCCGCAATTGGCTTGCGCCGAAAACTGCCACAGTGCGTAGCCTTGCCAGTTGCCCATCGGAAAATGCACGTCGATGTCGGACTTATAGCGGGCATACCAGAGCGGCAGCCGCGACAGGAGCCGGTATCGGTAGCTGTTGTCGGCAATGTACTGGGCGGTCTTGCCGTTGGTGTACAGCACCGGGAAACGGCCGATGCGCCGATGCACCTGGCGGACGAACTCCTCGGCATCGTCGAGCGACATCCATTGCGAGGGATCATTGCCCTCAATGTCGAGAGCCATGAGATCGTCGGGCGCAGGCTCGGCGAAATCGAGGAAATTGTTGGCCTGTTCGACCGGATTGCCCGGGCGGGCAAGGTGATAGGCGCCCCATTTCAGGCCGAGTGCCTTGGCCACCACCCGGCGCGTCTGGAACAGTTCGCGCGTCACCGCATGGCGTTTCCACAGCGCCTTGCAAAGCTTCACCTCAATGTCGTTGCCCAGGCAGAAATAGGGCGGCGGCATGCCGTCGGAGGCCTTGTTGATGAAGCCGACGACCCGCTTGTCGGTGGCGAGTTGGGCCCAACCGATGGAATTGTATTCGTAGGCATCGACCACCAAAGCGCGGTCGGCGTTCTTCCAGGGTTCGGAAAAATCCGAAGCCTTTGCCGCCGTGGACAGCGCCATCGTCGCCGCCAAGGCGAGAAGCGCCAGCGCATGTCGCCCAAAAGTGTGCAGCGGTTTTGGGGCAACGACATGCGGAGGAAACAATGGCTTGAAGGGCGTCGGCACGACACTCTTCAAGCGGCGAAGGAGACGCGCCGTCCTTTTCAAAACAGGGAATCCCCGTTGATCAAAGACAAATCCTGAACGGCTATGGTTAAGGAAGTACTTTCGGGGCTGACTTCAGAAAAGCTGGCGACGCATCAGCTGCTAGAATTCAAACGGGTCCGGAGCCGGCTCTTGCCGCAGCGTGCCCTCGGCGGCGCGTTTGCGGTGGTGGGCGAGTGAGCATTGCGGCGAGCATAATATGCCGCGATCCGACCAGTAGGCGGCCCCGTGGTTCAGTCTGCCGCCATGGTAGCAGAACCCCTCCGCTCGATAGGGCAGGCCGCATTCGATGCAGCGATAGGCGTCGGGTCTGGCAAGCATGGGCTGTTCCGGTTGGCTGGTTCTGATCCGTCGCCGGTCGACTTGATCCGGCATGGATTGAACTTAATACGCGCCGCCGCGATTGCAAAATCCGCGTGACAAAATTTGACGTTTACGTAAAAAGAAGATGGGAGAGCGCTGATACGGCGGGTGGTTTTGCAGCGGCGCTGGCTCTAGGGTCGGCAGGACCGATGCATCGGAAGGAGTAAGCGGCATGTATAGGGCACCGGTCGAGGATATCGCCTTCACGCTCAAGCACGTCGCCGGCATGAAATCGGCGCTCGATGCCGGCAGGTTCGGCGATCTCGGCGATGACCTGGTCGATGCCGTTCTTGGCGAGGCCGGCCGCTTCGCCACTGAAGAGGTCGCACCGCTCTACACGATCGGCGATCGGCAAGGTGCCGTGCTGAAGGACGCTGCCGTCACCACACCACCCGGCTGGAAGGAACTCTATCGCCGCTGGATCGATGGCGGCTGGAACGCGCTCTCCGGGCCTGAGGAATATGGCGGCCAGGCGCTGCCGACCATGCTTGGCGTTGCCGCGCTCGAAATGTGGAACTCCGCCGCCATGGCCTTCGGCATCGGCCCGACGCTGACCATGGGCGCTGTCGAAGCGCTCGACAAACACGCCTCCACAGACCTCAAGGCAAAGTATCTCGGAAAGCTCGTCTCCGGCGAGTGGATGGGCACGATGAACCTGACCGAGCCGCAAGCCGGTTCGGACCTCGCCGCCTTGCGCGCCCGCGCGGAGCCGGTGGGTGACGGCAGCTACCGCATCTTCGGCCAGAAAATCTTCATCACCTATGGCGAGCACGATTTCACCGACAACATCATCCATCTGGTGCTGGCGCGGCTACCGGATGCGCCGGCCGGCACGCGCGGCATATCGCTGTTCCTGGTGCCGAAAATCCTGGTCGGCGACGATGGCGCGCTCGGCGCGCGCAACGATGTCTTCTGTTCCGGACTTGAGCACAAGCTCGGCATCCACGCCTCGCCGACCTGCACCATGATCTATGGCGATGGTTTCCAGGGCGCCAAGCCCGGCGCTATCGGCTGGCTGATCGGCGAGGAGAACAAGGGCCTCGCCTGCATGTTCACGATGATGAACAATGCGCGGCTTTGTGTCGGCATGCAGGGGGTAGCGGTCGCGGAAGCCGCAACGCAGAAGGCGATCGCCTATGCCAATGAACGCCGGCAGGGCAAGGCCGCGAGCTACACTGGCACGGGTATGGCGCCGATCGTCCATCACCCCGATGTCCAGCGTAACCTGCTGACCATGAAGGCGCTGACCCAAACCGCGCGCGCCATCAGCTATTCCTGTGCCCACGCCATCGACATGGCCGGTGTCTCCGCCGGTGACGAGGCGGCCCACTGGCGCGACCGCGCCAATCTGCTGACGCCGCTGGCAAAGGCGTTCTCGACCGATAT
>NZ_RZPL01000177.1:0-8744 GCF_004022805.1 Mesorhizobium sp. M7A.F.Ca.CA.002.04.1.1
CATGCTCGCGCTGCAATAAAACCGTCATTGCAGGCCTATATGGAAGTCGGCTCAGGTGTTGCCGTTCCCGGGCTGTAGGCCGGGAGTTTGGGGCGCCGGACGTGGATCGACAGAGCTTGCAAGTGGAGCAGCCGATAATGACCGAGCTAAAACAGAATTCTCCGGCCAGGGATTGGCTTGAAGCCGAGCTCGCCGACACGCTTGACGAAGACTATGAGCTCGAAATGTCGGAGCCGGCGCTGTCGATGGAGATCGCCAAGATCTACAAGAACTCGCATCCGCCTTCGATCGATCGCATGCAGTATTTTCGCGACCTGATCACCCTGCAGTCCGAATTGATCAAGCTGCAGTCCTGGGTCGCCCACCACAAGAAGAAGCTGGTGGTGATCTTCGAGGGACGCGATTCGGCCGGCAAGGGCGGTGTCATCAAGCGCATCACCCAGCGCCTCAACCCGCGCATCTGCCGTGTCGTCGCACTGCCGGCGCCGACGGAGCGCGAAAAGTCGCAATGGTATTTCCAGCGCTATGTCCCGCATCTGCCGGCCGGCGGCGAGATCGTGCTGTTCGACCGCTCATGGTACAACCGCTCGGGCGTCGAGCGGGTGATGGGCTTTGCCCAGCCCGATCAGGTCGAAGAATTCTTCCACGACGTGCCGGAATTCGAGCGCATGCTGGTCCGCTCGGGCATCACCGTGGTCAAATACTGGTTCTCGATCACCGACGAGGAACAGCAGATGCGCTTCCTGATGCGCATCCACGATCCGATGAAACAGTGGAAACTGTCGCCGATGGACCTGCAGTCGCGCGTGCGCTGGGAGCAGTACACCAAGGCCAAGGAAGAGACCTTCGCCCGCACCAACATCCCGGAAGCGCCCTGGTTCATCGTCGAGGGCAACGACAAGAAACGCGCGCGGCTGAACTGCATCGACCATCTGCTCAAGCAGCTGCCTTACGAGGAAGTGCCGCACGAGGAGATCACTTTGCCGGAGCGCGTCTTCAACCCCGAATACGAACGCCAGGTGCTGCCGCGCGAGCTCTACGTGCCGGAGAAGTATTGAGGCAGACGAAGCTGCGATCTCCCCCACGAGGGGAGAGATTGGCTCTCCACCTTACGCCCGCTTGATGGTGACGTGCGTCGCGAGCGGGGTCGCCACCTGCTCGCTGCAGACATAGCCGAGCTTGAGCATGTCCAGGCCGGCAAAAAGGTTCTCGCCCGTGCCCAGCAGCAGCGGCGCGATCGCCAGATGCATCTCGTCGATCAGTTTTTCCTGCAGATATTGCCGTATGGTGGCGACGCCGCCGCCGACCCGCACATCCTTGCCGCCAGCGGCAGCCTTTGCCTGTTCAAGAGCTGAATGGATGCCGTCGACGACGAAGTGGAAAGTGGTGCCGCCCTCCATCGTGATCGGTTCCCGCTTGTGATGGGTCAGCACGAAAACCGGCACATGATAGGGCGGGTTGTCGCCCCACCAGCCTTTCCAGCTGTCGTCAGGCCATTCGCCGCGGATCGGTCCGAACATGTTGCGGCCGAGGATCCAGGCGCCGACATTTTCGAAGCTGCGCGCCGCGAACGCCTCGTTGACGTCGGTGGTGCCGCCATCTTGTCCGAGCACCATCTCGCGGAAGGTGCGGGTGTCGACAAACCACTTGTGCAAGGATTCCCCACCGACGCCGAGCGGATTTTGCAGATCCTGATCGGGACCGGCGCCATAGCCGTCGAGCGATAGGGTGAAAGCGTTGACGCGAAGTTTGGACATGCGAGCCTCCTCGATAACCGATTGTGTTTTGCAAGCAGTTTTTTGTAACAAACCGATTGTGAATTGCAAGCGGTATTTTCAAGCTCAAACGAAGCCCACGCAACGGTCAAGTGGCCCTCGCTATGGATTCCCCGGCCAAGAGCCGGAAATTGGTATGGATGTCGAAGCGGATTGGCCGACATTGCTCGCCGCGACCGGCCGTCGTCGCGAAGAGAAATTACCCCTTCAGCATCTCCGCCACTTCGGGTGCGAAATAGGTCAGGATGCCGTCGCAGCCGGCGCGCTTGAAGGCGAGCAGCGATTCCAGCATTGCCTTCTCGCCGTCGATCCAGCCATTGGCGCCTGCCGCCTTGATCATCGAATATTCGCCCGACACCTGGTAGGCGAAGGTCGGCATCTGGAACTCGTCCTTCAGCCGCCGGATGATGTCGAGATAGGGCAGGCCGGGCTTGACCATCAGCATGTCGGCGCCCTCGGCGATGTCCTGTTCGGCCTCTCTCACCGCCTCGTCCGAATTGGCATGGTCGATGTAATAGGTCTTCTTGTCGCCCTTGAGCAGACCGGCGGTGCCCACCGCCTCGCGATAGGGTCCGTAGAAGGCCGAGGCGAATTTGGTCGCATAGGACATGATCGCCACGTCCTGAAAACCATTGGCATCGAGCGCGTCGCGGATGGCGCCGATGCGGCCGTCCATCATGTCGGACGGTGCGATGATGTCGGCGCCGGCGGCCGCCTGGATGACTGCGGCGGCGGTCACCTGTTCCACTGTCTCGTCGTTGACGATGATGCCGTCGCGCAGGATGCCGTCATGGCCGTGGCTGGTGAATGGGTCGAGCGCTGCGTCGGTGATGATGCCGATCTGCGGTACCGCATCCTTGATCGCGCGGGTGGCGCGGTTGATGACATTGTCGGGATCGAGGATGTGCGAGCCGGTCTGGTCGCGCAGCGAGATGTCCACATTGGGGAAGGTGGCGAGGGCGGGAATGCCGAGTTTTGCCGCGCGCTCTGCCTCCTTGACGGCGAGATCGATCGACAGGCGGAAGACGCCGGGCATGGCGGCGATCGGCTCGCAAACACCCTTGCCCTCGACGACGAAGATCGGCCAGATCAAATCGTCGACCGTGAGCCGGTTCTCTTGCACCAGACGGCGCGACCAGTCGGCCTTGCGCATGCGGCGCAGACGGCGGCTGCCGGTGATTTCGTCGACGCCGCGCGCGCCGGCGGGCTTTGCGGGGGTGAATTTGTTCATCGCCAGTACTCTCGTTCGGGCAGGCTTTTACCACGAGCTCCCGCCGCTGACCAATGCGGCACGATTGTGCCAGCGACCGGGTCGAGGCCTATTCGGGTTGCCCATTGCCTGACAGAATCTGTGCCGCGCCCCTGATGGCGACACGGAAAGCCTCGTCGAAGCCGACACCGCGCACCTGCCAGATGTAGGTCTTGCCGGCCATGGCCAGCCGCCAGTCGGCGATCCAGCCCAGTTCCTTGTCGCTCCAGACGAGACTGCCGTAAAGCGCCTGGTCGGCGCCGGCCTTCTCCGCAAGGGTGTCGAGCTTCGTCATCTCGGCATTGCGAAGCGCCTGATCGTCCAATCCGGCCTGCGACAGCTGCGCCACCGTGGGAAAAGTCACCTGCATGGCCAGCGGTACGGCGGCATTGCCGAACGATTCGCGCATCAGCATGCCACGGTCGTCCTCGGCATCGAGCGCGTAATGCGTTGTTCCGCGCTCGGTCGCCAAAAACACCACCAGCCGTGGCCGCTCGGTCAGCCACGGCCTGCTGCCGAGCGAAGCCAGCACCGGGTCGACGTCAGCAGGCTTGTACTGGCAGTAGAGATTATGAGGCCGATCGTACGTGCCCTGGTCGTCATGGTTGGGAATGCCTTCCATGCGGTCGCGATAGTGGAAACTGGCGACGAAGGTGCCGGCTTTGTCGCGCAATGCCGTCATTTCAGGTTTCGCCGGCAGGCGCTGATCGCCGGAAACCCGCACCAGAACCGCGTCGAGGCAGCGCTTGAAGCCGGACTGGCGGTTCTTCTCGTACTTGCCGTTGACGATGGTCTGCGAGCTGTAGAGGTCTTCCAAAGTCCCCGCCATGACCGGGTGAACAGCCAAGCAGAGGCTCAGCCCGATTGCCACCGGCGCAAGGTGCGAAAATCGAGTCATAAACAATCGTCCCGTTCGAAGACCCAGCAGGTACGCTGCAATGAACTCTACCCAGTTTTCCGTATTGCAGCTCTATTTTTAGCACTGGCTCCTGGTCCGGGCCAGAGCTTGCACCGGTGTCCTCGCCATTGACGCACCCATGCGCCACGCTTTAGCACTTCAGTCCCGGCGGCCGGGAGAGGGATTCTTTCACGATGGATTTTGGCGGAGGCGACGAGATCCGCTTCGAACATCTGGGCCGGGCCGGCGTCGTCACCTTGACGCGGCCGCAGGCGCTCAATGCCTTGACGCACCGCATGATCGGGGCGCTCGACGCCGCTCTTTCCGCCTGGGAGGCCGACCAGGGCATCGACGTCATCGTCGTCAAGGCAGAGGGCAGGGCCTTTTCGGCCGGCGGCGATATCCTGCATGTCTATGAGACAGGTCGGGCGGGAAAACCGCCGGTCGAGTTCTTCGCCGACGAATACCGGCTCAACGCCCGCATCAACAGCTACAAGAAGCCCTATGTCGCCCTGATCGACGGTATCGTCATGGGTGGCGGCGTCGGCATCTCCTTCCACGGCTCGCACCGGGTGATGACCGAGAATGCCCAGTTTGCCATGCCGGAAGTCGGCATCGGCTTCTTTCCGGATGTTGGCGCCAGCCACCTGCTGCCCGATCTCGGCGGCTCCTTCGGCATGTATCTGGCGCTGACCGGCAATCGCATTCGATATGGCGATGCGCTGTGGTCTGGGCTGGCCACCCATACCATCAAGGCCGAGGACCAGGCTGGCTTCCTCGACCGGCTGGCGTTGACCGGCGATCCGGAATCGGTGCTGCGCGGCTTCTTCGTGCAGGCAAGGCGAGAAACCGACAGGCCGACGCTGGAGGCGATTGTCCGTCATTTTTCGCAACCGTCCCTGAACCGCGTCATCGACAGCCTCGAGCGTGCGGCCGCCGCCGATGAGTTCGCGGCAAAGACGCTGGCGACGATCCGCACCCGCTCGCCGACCAGCCTGCGCGTCGCCTGGCGGCAGATCAGCGCCGGACTGACGCTGTCCATGGAAGCCTGCATGAAGATGGAGTTCCGCATCCTCAACCGGATGCTCGCCGGCCATGATTTCTACGAAGGCATCCGCGCTGCCATCATCGACAAGGGCTCGAAGCCGCAATGGCGGCCGGCAAGCCTCGCAGCGGTCAGCGAAGCGGATGTCGACGCCTATTTCGCTCCGCTCGGCGAACGGGAACTCCTGATATGAGCGAGGTGACCTCAAGGCGCATCGTTCTGCAGCCCTCGGGGGTGGAGGTGATCTTCGCCTGGTTCCAGCGCGTCATATCGGGCTACTGCCTGCTGTTCGGCATTCTCTACTGGATCAAGCTGATCGGCTTTTATCCGGGCACACTGTGGCGTTTCGACCTGATGCCCGTGCACTGGCAGGTCGCGGCGGTGGTGCTCGCCGTGTTCTTTCCCTTTGCCGCTGCCGGCCTGTGGATGCTGGCGTCCTGGGGCCCGGTGATATGGTTCATTTGCGCGGTGACCGAGACGGTCATGTACGCCGGCTTTCCCGAGTTGTTCGGCCACCGCTTGCTGATTGTCGTCTCGCATGCGGCGGTGGCGGTGCTCTACGTCGTCTTTCGCGTCGTCATCTACCTGCAGAAGCGCCCGGTCCGCCACTAAGCCGTTGAACCCATTGGCGGCCCGGCTGTCGCCTCGAATGAGCCCTGCAATCGTTGCCGAAATCTTTAGGTTAATTATCCTTGCTCGGGTGACCGTTCGTTAAGCCTCTTCCGAAACCTCTTACCGGTAAGCTCTTGTTAGCCCTAGCGTTTAAGTCGAATTTTATGAGTATTCGATAGTGTCGCGATCAAGGTGAAAAACAAAAAATCACCAGGGCGACAAACGAGAGGCAAAGACAATGATCAATTCGCGTCCGGCGGCGAAGACCGCCAACGTATCCGACGATCGCCGTGAGGCTATCCGTTCCCTGTACATGGAATCGCTGCAGCTTGTTGAACGGCTGCACCGCCGCCTGCTTGATGTGATCAAAGACGAATTCGACCGCAACGGCCGTTCCGACATCAATGCCATCCAGGCACTGCTGCTGTTCAACATCGGCAATTCCGAACTGACCGCGGGCGAGCTGCGCTCGCGTGGCTACTATCTCGGCTCGAACGTCTCCTACAATCTGAAGAAGCTGGTCGATCTCGGCTTCATCAACCATCAGCGCTCGCGCATCGACCGCCGTTCGGTCCGTGTCTCGCTGACGCCGAAGGGCAATGAGGTGGCCGAGGTCGTCGCCGGCCTCTATGAGCGTCATGTCGGCTCGATCGAACAGGTCGGCGGCATCAACACCGATGAGTTCAAGCAGATGAACCGCGCTTTGCAGCGGCTCGACCGCTTCTGGAACGACACCATCGCCTACCGGATGTAAGGATGTAAGACATCCGCCGCATCGGATCCGGCCCGCGCCACAGAAGCGCGGCCGAAATATCGACCTTCAGTCAGGGCCGGTGCCGAGAGGCATCGGCCTTTCTTTGATTTGGCTGGTCATTGCACCGCGTGGTCGATCGCCGATCGATACCCAAAAAGCACGGTCCGTTCTTTTCGGAATGCTGGCCGGTCGGATTTGGCCGCAAGGCCACGTTGCCGCCATATTCCAATGGAACCGAGAATGGCAGTGATGCTGTGGTGAAGGCCATGCGTTCACCCGCAGCCCGTATCGCGCCTGTGCATTGTCACACCAAGCTGATACGGACCATGGTTGGCTAATTGTTAAGATTGCCAATTTTACAGTGCGGGCGAGATCGCCCGGTGATCAACGCAGCAAGTGATCGAACTGCTACCAATGTCTGGAACGTCCATGAAAACCAGCCGTCGTTTTTTCCTGTCCGGAGCCTCCGCGCTCGCAGCCGCGGTGGTCGCCGGCGGCGCCAATGCGCAGGATGTGATCGGTGATATCCTGAAATCCTCGGCGCGCGGCAATTGGGACGACCAGTTCGACGCCCGCGCCAGCGAGGGTGGCAAGGTGGCTTCGACGCTGCCGATCTTCAGCCCGCAGACCGTTGCCTTCACGGAACAGGCGGTCGGGCAATACCAGAACATTGTCGGGCAGGGTGGCTGGGTCGAGGTTCCCGCGACCAAGAAGCTGCAGCTTGGCGTCGATGATCCCGATGTGGTGCCGTTGCGCAAGCGGCTGATGGTTTCCGGCGACCTGTCGCAGAGCGCCGGCATTTCGACGGCTTTCGATTCCTATGTCGACTCGGCAGTCAAGCGCTTCCAACTGCGTCACGGCCTGCCGGCTGATGGCTCGATGGGCAAATACACCTATGCGGCGATGAACGTTTCGGCGCAGATCCGGCTTGGCCAGTTGCAGACCAATCTGCAGCGGCTGCGCGAGAAGGCCGGCACGCTGGGCAGCCGCTACGTGCTGGTCGACATTCCGGCAGCCCAGGTCGAAGCGGTCGAGAACGACCGCGTCGTGCTTCGCCACACCGCGATCGTCGGCAAGATCGATCGCCAGACGCCGATCGTCAATTCCAAGATCACCGAGATCATCGTCAATCCATACTGGAACGCGCCGGTCTCGATCGTGCGCAAGGACATCATTCCGCTGATGCGGAAAAATCCCGATTATCTCAAGAACAGCCACATCCGCCTGTTCGCGCCCGATGGCAGCGAAGTCGATCCGATGAATGTCGACTGGTCGACCGACGACGCCGCCAAGTACCGGTTCCGTCAGGATCCCGGCTCGGAAAACGCCATGGCTTCGGTGAAGATCAATTTCCCGAGCCCTGATGGCGTCTACATGCACGACACGCCGCAGCAGAGCCTGTTCGGCAAGATGTTGCGTTTCGATTCCTCGGGCTGCGTGCGCGTGCAGAATGTGCGCGACCTCGTCACCTGGATCCTGCGCGACACGCCCGGCTGGGACCGCCAGCATTTCGAGGCGGCGATCAAGACCGGTGAAAACACGCCGATCCAGGTCACCAATCCGGTGCCGGTCCACTTCCTCTATCTCTCGGCCTGGTCGACCGGTCCGGGCGTGGTGCAGTTCCGCGACGACGTCTACGCGCTTGATGGCAACAACGAGCTGCAGATCACGTCCGCGCTTTAAATATTTGATTTCTATTTAAAAAGGCCGCCTCTCAGGGCGGCCTTTTTTCATTGATTGGGTGCCGCGGCGTTTTTCACGGGAGGGCGGCTGGACGGATCGGCCGGCTTTGCGCATGGTCGGCGGGAAAGCCTGGAACCGGACCATGGAAGTCGCTGTCTTCATTCTGGTCGTGCTCGTCTTCGTGGCGCTTTCCGGCGCGCTGGTTCGCCTGGTGCGGGTGCCGTTGCCGGTGCTGCAGATTGCGATCGGTGCCGCGCTCGCCTGGCCGGTGCGCGGCATCCATGTCGAGATCAATCCGGAGCTGTTCCTGCTGGTGTTCATTCCGCCGCTGCTGTTCGGCGATGCCTATGGCGCACCGAAGCGTGAACTGATGGCGCTGCGCGGACCGATCCTGGATCTGGCCATAGGGCTGGTCTTCTTCACCATCGTCGGCTTCGGCTACGCCTTGCATTGGCTAGTGCCGAGCATCCCTCTGGTGGTCGCTTTTGCGCTTGCCGCGGTGCTGTCGCCGACCGACGCGGTGGCCGTGTCCTCGATCGTCGACAGGAATGTCGTCCCGGCGCGGCTGATGCACATTCTCGAAGGCGAGTCGCTGCTCAACGACGCTTCAGGCCTCGTCATGTTCCGCTTCGCCGTCGCAGCAGTGCTGACCGGCAGCTTTTCCCTTGCCGCGGCTTCGTTCAGTTTTCTCTATGCCGTGGCGATCGGCATCCTGATCGGCGTCGCGG
>NZ_RZPL01000178.1:0-8743 GCF_004022805.1 Mesorhizobium sp. M7A.F.Ca.CA.002.04.1.1
GGTCAACCCGACAAGACGAGCAGAGGCTTGCACCGGCCCGTTCCGGCGCTAAGTTCGGCGCATCGAACAAGGAATCCATCGCCCATGATCACCGACGCCGAGATCCAGACCGCCCTGCCCGCGCTTGCTCCAGGCAATGCCGCCGTGATCACCGGCGCTGCCAGCGGCATCGGTCTGGCGGCCGCCAAGCGGCTTGCATTGCTAGGCATGAAGATCGTGCTGGCCGACATTGGCGGCGCGCGGCTTGACGACGCCTCGCGCGCCGTTTCCGCGATTGCCGGCGACGATGCCGTGCTTGCCGTCGCCGCCGACGTTTCGAAGGCGGATGAGGTGGACCGCCTCGCCGAGAGAGCGTTCGGCGCCTTCGGCGGCGTGTCGCTGCTGATGAACAATGCCGGCGTCGGCGACAACCCCGGAAAGCCGTGGGAAAACCGCGATGCCTGGAAACGGCTGCTGGACATCAATTTCTGGGGCGTTGTGCATGGCGTGGAGGCCTTCGCGCCGCGCATGCTGGCCTCGGCCAGGCCGGGTCTGATCGTCAACACCGGCTCCAAGCAAGGCATCACCACGCCGCCCGGCAATCTTGCCTACAATGTCTCCAAGGCAGGAGTGAAAACCTTCACGGAAGGCCTGGCGCACGCGTTGCGCAACGAACCCGGCGCCCATGTCGCTGCCCATCTGCTGATCCCCGGCTTCACCTTTACCGGTCTGACCGAGGGTGCGACGGAAAAACCGGCCGGCGCCTGGACCGGCGAACAGGTTGTGGATTTCATGCTGGAATCCCTGACCAGGGGAGATTTCTACATCCTGTGCCCGGACAATGAGGCGGCCCGGCCGCTGGATGAAAAGCGCATGGCCTGGGCGATCGGCGACATCATCGAGAACCGCCCCGCTTTGTCGCGCTGGCATCCGGACCACAAAGGCAGTTTCGCAGCCTTCATGAAAGGCTGATCTTCAGGCCGCTTGCTTTTTCGACCCGCGCTTCTGTGCCACGGCCTTCTTCGCCGCGATGTCGGCGATCTGTTCGTCATGCCGCTTTGCCGCACGCTCGCATTTGGCGCGGATTTCCTCGACTTCGGATTCGGTCAGATGCTCGATGCCGATGAAGTGGTTGTGGCCCTTGCCGACCCGGATCAGTTCGTCGAGCTTGGCCTGGATCGCCGCGCCGTCGCGGTTCTGAGTGTTCTGGATCAGGAAGACCATCAGGAAGGTGATGATGGTCGTGCCCGTGTTGATGACAAGTTGCCAAGTGTCCGAAAAGCCGAAGAACGGACCGCTCACCCCCCAGGCGATGATGATGAGGCAACAGACGGCGAATGTCGGCGGCAGGCCGGCTATGCGGGCGACCCAGTTGGCAACCTTGGTGAAATGCTTTTCCATCTATCGAAATCCTCGACGCTGCGGCGCGATGAGAAACAATCAGCGACCGCTTCAGGTTCCCGATGCGAACAAATACCTCAGGTACAATTGCCTGCACGCATAGGGAGAATAGTCTGGAAAACACACCTTATGGGTTCAATGCCACAGTACTCCCGCAGGCAAGAGTGCCTGTTCCTTCCGCTTCACAGCGGTTTACCTCCAGCCCCTTCCGCTGCGCCACCCCCGCATGGCGGAAGGGGTTTCAGTCCGGAGAGCGCGGAGCATGGTTTCCCGAAAGCGCCGACCGGCAGAAGGACAGACGGTCGCTCCACTTTCCCGCAGATTGCTTGGCAGCGCCGGCCTAGGCCTGCTGATGGCCTGCGCGGCCGTGACCGCCAGGGCAGAACCATCAACAGCACCGGCTGCCGAAATAGCGACCGATCCGACAATCACCGGCAGTCTCGAAAGGCATTGGACCAACAACGCGCTGGACAGCGACCATGCGGTCAAGGACTGGTACACACTGTTGCGCGGTTCGCTGCAGCAGCAATGGGGCGACAACGACGCCAACGCGAAATTCAGCGCGGACTTCCAGGTAACGCATTACGACAAGACGTCGATCGAGGACGACCGCGGATTGTCGCTGTCGGCCGAGGCCTTCCGCCGGCTCGGCCCGGGCCTCGAACTGAGGGGATCGCTGAGCTATCGCGTCTCCAGCACCGGCGACAATCTGGATATCGGCCCGCTGACGCTGGGTACGCGCGAGTTCAAGCAGGTCTTCGGCGCCCAGACACAACTCGGCATCGACCTCGGCAACGCCACATCGCTGATCCTCGAGGCCGCCGACAGCTACGAAAAGCTCGGCGCGACGCATTTCCAGGAAGATCTCATCTTGCCGGCGAAGCTGCATGCCGACCGCAATCTCTTCCAGTTGGCGGCTCGGGTCACCCGGACAGTTGGCCAGCTTGCCTTCGGCGCGTCCGCGTCTGCGCTCTTCGCCAGCGTCGAGGAAATCGGTTACCCGCCGCTGTTCCTGTCGTTCAACGCCTATACGCTGCGCGCCGAGGCGGCCTACAAGGCCACCGACGGTTCGACGCTCGGCGTGGCGCTGGGTGCGCAGTTCCTGCGTGGCGCCGATAACATCTACCAGCGCTGGCGTCCGACCTGGCAAGTCACCTTCGGCAAGCCTCTGCCGCACGGCTTCGAGCTGCGCGGCACCTATTTCGGCCGCTACGAAACGTCCGAAACCGACGACCCCCTGGCTTCGTGGCTGCAGCGCGCGGAACTGGAACTGGGCATGAAGGTGCGCGAAAACCTCGGCATCGCTTCCGGCATCTTCTATGAGCTCAAGGACAATTTGCTCTACGAGAACCAGGAGCGCCGCAAGGGCGTCTATGCCGAAGCGACGTACAACGCGACCAAATCGATGGCCATTGTCGTTCGCGTCGACGTTTCCGAGACCTTCAAGACCGTGATCGACGAGCGCGAACACACGGTCGATGCATTTGTGGGCCTGCGGGCGAAGATCTAGCTCATTCCCGCGCTTGACTGGGTAGGCCCACAAGCGGAGGCAGGAGGGTGTTGAAGACCCTCCTGCCCACGACACGTGACATAAGGATGCCCGTGACTTTCCTGCTCAGTGACGGCCGCCCAGCTTGTAGCTGTTGCCGCCAAGGACATTGACGCCGATACCGCTGAGAACGCCGGTAAGGACGTTGGTCTTGTTGCCGTTCAGAATGCCCTGGACGACATTGCCGCTCAGGATGTTGTTGCCACTCAGGATGCCATTGAGCGCGGTCACCTGGCCGACACCGATGGACGGCGACACATTGATCAGGCTACCCGAGCTACCTCCCCAGCCGCCGGCATAGGCGCCGACAGTCGAGAACGAAACCATAGCAGCGGTGAGTACAAAAGCGAACTTCTTCATGACTTCTCTCCATTGTTGCTAGTAGTGTTTTCTTCGACTTCTTACGACTTACCCCCGAAACGAGTAGTGCATTTTGCCGAAAGTCTTGCAACCTTGGAGTGTTTAATTTCACGGATACAATCCGTTTTCCATTTCTTAACTTTAATATTTTACGTTAAGAAAATTGGTTACCGTCGACGTCTTGAGCTGGTCAGACGGCGTCGTTTTCCCAACGATCGAGGAATGCTTCGATCGGCATTGCCTGCATGTCGGGAACCGCTCTGGCGAGCTTTTCGACCGGCCAGTTCCACCAGGCGAGAGCTTCGATCCGCGCCGCGATATCCGGAGCGAAGCGTGGCCGGAGAGCCTTCGCCGGCACGCCGGCGACGATCGCGTAGGGCGGCACATCACGCGTCACCACTGCGTTGGCGCCGACCACCGCGCCATTGCCGATGGTGACCCCGGGCATGATCACCGCGCCGTGGCCGATCCAGACATCATGGCCGATGGTCACGGCTTTCGCCTGCCGCCGTTCGCGGAAGGCGGCATCGACGCCCAGCCAGCGAAAATACTCGTTCGGCCGGTAGCTGAGCTTGTGCTGGGTCAGCCGCTCTATGGGATGCTCCAGCGCATTGATGCGGCTGTTGGCGGCGATCGAGCAGAATTTGCCGATCGTCGTGTAGATCGCTTCCGAATGGCGTTCGAAATAGGAGAAGTCGCCGACGGTGACCTCGCGAAGCACCACCCGCTCGCCGATCGAGGCATAACGCCCAAGCTTGCACGCCTTCAACTCCGCGGTCGGATGGATGCGTGGCTCGGGGTCTTTCGGGACGAGATCTTCGGAACGGTCCATGCCGGCGGCTTTACGCCTAGGCGATTGGTCCCGCAAGCGGGGCCAATCGTCCGTCAGATCGTTTCCCGGCAAGGATTCGCCCAGGCGATTGGTCCCGCAAGCGGGGCCAATCGTGCGCCCGGGAAGGAACTGAATCGCCTATTGCGGCTTGCCTTTGCTCCACACCACGTTCTGGCCGTAGAGCGGCACAGTGGTGACCGACATTTTGGCCGAGCCGTTCTGCACCTGGCGCGAATGCGAGAGATAGATCAGCGTCTCGTTGGCCTTGTCGTAGATGCGGTTCACCACCTGCTTCTTCCAGATCAGGCTGATGCCTTGCTTGAACACTTCCTCGCCGCCCTCGCTCATGTCGATGTCGCCGATGGTGATCGGGCCGGTCTGGCGGCAGGAGATCGAGGAATCGGACGGATCCTCGAACCAGTTGCCCTTGTGCAGGCGATCGATGATGCCGCGATCGAAATAGGAGACGTGACATGTCACGCCCTCCACTTTGGGGTCCTTGATCGCCTCGACGATGATGTCGTTGCCGAGCCAGTCGACGCCGACCTTGCCGACTTCATCGGCCACGGCGGCCCCGGCACCTAGGACAACGCACGCGGCCAAGGCACCGCCGATCAGTCTTCGCCCAATCAGTCCGTGCCCAATCAGTCGTTGCAAGGGACCCTCCTGCGGTTCGAGTTGCCGGTCACAGGTGGGGCGAGCGGCCCGGCTTTGCAAGCAGATAGGTCGACACCGCAGCGGTTGCGGCAACGCGGCACTTTGCCTGTGCGGGGCCGAACCGCTAAGACTGTCACACAGGCGCGGCATTGAGCCGGCGCGACGATTTCTGCAGACGGACTTTTCTGATGATGCGTTCTATCCTGGTCGGTATTCTCGTCCTGATGGCGGCCGGCATCGGCTGGCTGACCTTCGACTGGTATCGCGGCCACTATGGCGGCGAGCCATTCGGGGCCGCCTTTACTCTGGTCGACCAGAAAGGCGCGCCGATCACCGAAGCCGCCTTCCGGGGCCAGCCCAGCGTCGTCTTCTTCGGCTTCACCCATTGCCCCGAGGTCTGCCCGACCACGCTGTTCGAACTGGCCGGCTGGCTGAAGACGCTCGGCGACGACGGCAAGAACCTGCACGCCTATTTCGTATCGGTCGATCCGGAGCGCGACACGCCTGAGGTGATGAACGCCTATGTCAGCAATTTCTCCGACCGTATCGTCGGCATCACGGGCGCTCCGGACAAGGTCCATGCCATGGCCAAGTCGTTCGGCATCTATTGGAAGAAGGTCGACACCGGCGACGGCGACTACACGATGGATCATACCGCCTCGGTGCTGCTGCTCAACGCCAAGGGCGATTTTGCCGGCACAATCGCCTACGGCGAAAGCGCCGATACGGCCATCGCCAAGCTGAAGCGGCTGGCGGCGAAAGGCTGATTACCATTTCATGACCCAGACGCGCCTTTACTTCACCACCGGAAAGATCGAGTCCGTCAGCATTTTCGCGGCGCTTGAGGCGGCCTTCGAGGAAGAGGGGCTGCCGATCGCCGTGCTGGAGGTCGACGAGGACAAGGACATCCACGAAGTGTCGCTCTATGCCGATGGCGACGTCGATGCGGTCGAGACCCGCTTGAAGGACATCCTTGCCGGCCTTTCCCTGTCGAAGCCGATCGAGCGCGAGCCCCTGCCCGACATCGACTGGGTGGCGCATTCGCTGGAAGAGTTGAAGCCGGTGCGTGCCGGACGTTTCTTCGTCCACGGCGCACATGACCGCAGGAAACGCCACAGCGGCGAACTCGCCATCGAAATCGAAGCCGGCCTCGCCTTCGGCACCGGCCATCACGGCACCACCGCCGGCTGCCTGGAAATGCTGGAAAGAGTGGTCCGGCGCGAACACCCGCGCAATGCGCTCGACCTCGGCACCGGCAGCGCGGTACTGGCGATCGCCGTCGCCAAGCTGGCGCACATTCCGGTGCTGGCCACCGACATTGATCCGGTGGCGGTGCGGGTGGCTGCCGCCAATGCGCGGCTCAACCACGTCAAGGCACTGGTGGAAACAGCAACCGCGCCCGGCTTTCACCATCCGATCTTCGGCAAGCGCGCACCCTTCGATCTGATCGTCGCCAACATATTGGCGCGGCCGCTGATGCGGCTGGCGCCGCAAATGGCCCATCATATCGCACTTGGCGGTTCGATCGTGCTGTCGGGCATCCTCGAGCGCCAGCGGGACGCGGTCATCTCGGCCTATGTCGGCCAGAATTTCCGCCATGTCAGAACCTTGCACCGCGAGGGCTGGGTGACGATCCACCTGAAGCATTAGACCGGCACCGACCGAGCCTGGACCAAATTCCCCCAGTTGTCAGTCCGGCGATGCTGTAGCAGGTTGCGCGCAGCCGGAAATCGATTCCGATTTCCGCGACCGTACGCTACGGTTGCGCGGACATGCAGGAGGCCCACCATGTTCCAGACCTTCGATTCCGCGGGCGACCCGGCCGTCGGCAAACCGCGCGTGGCGCTGCTGCGCCAATGGCTTGAAGCCAACGGGCTGGACGGCTTCATCGTCCCGCGTGCCGACGAGCATCAGGGCGAATATGTCGCCGATCGTTCGGCGCGGCTGAAATGGCTGACCGGCTTCAGCGGCTCGGCCGGCGTCGCCATCGTCCTGCGCGACCGCGCCTTCGTCTTTGTTGACGGGCGCTACACGCTGCAGGTGCGCAGCGAGGTCGATCTCGACGTCTTTTCGATCGAAAGCCTGGTCGACAATCCGCCGGCTGTCTGGCTGAAAGACAATCTTGGCAAGGGCGCACGGCTCGGCTTCGATCCATGGCTGCACACGATCAGCGAGGTCAAGGCGCTGCAGGCCTCAGTCGACAAGAACGGCGCCGTACTGGTGCCGCTCGACAAAAACCCGATCGACATCATCTGGAAGGATCAGCCCGACGCGCCGGTGGCTCCCGTCGAGCTCCACCCGATCGGCTTTGCCGGCGAGCTCGCCAAGGACAAGCTGGCGCGGCTAGCGGCGGCGATCGCCAAGGACGGCGCCACCCATGCGGTGCTGACCGACCCCTCCTCCATCGCCTGGGCCTTCAACATCCGTGGCGGCGACGTGCCGCACACGCCGCTGGCGCTCGGCTTCGCCATCCTCGCCGCCGATGGGTCGCACCAGCTTTTCATGGATAAGCGCAAATTCTCGCGCCAGGTCGCCGCCTACCTCACCCAGCTCGCCGAGCCGCATGAGCCCGGCGAATTCGAAGCCGCGATCACAGCGCTTGCCAAGAGTGGCGCGAAAATCGCGCTCGACCCGGTGCTGGCGGCTGACCGGCTGCGCATGCTGGTCGAGGACAATGGCGGCGCCGTCATTGCAGCAGCAGATCCTGCCCGAATCCCGCGCGCCACCAAGAACCAGGCCGAGATCAACGGCTCGCGCGCCGCGCATCGGCGTGACGGTGCGGCCGTGGCGAAATTGCTGTGCTGGCTGGAGCGGCAAAAACCCGGCTCGCTCGACGAGATCGCTGTCGTCACCAGGCTGGAGGAACAGCGCCGGCGGACCGGCGAGGAAACCCAGATGCCGCTGCGCGACGTCTCCTTCGACACCATTTCGGGCGCCGGCCCGAACGGCGCCATCATGCATTACCGCGTGTCGCGCGCCACCAGCCGCAAGCTGCAGGCCGGCGAGCTGTTCCTGCTCGATTCCGGCGCGCAGTATCAGGACGGCACCACCGACATCACCCGCACCGTGCCGATCGGCCAGCCGACGCAGGAGATGCGCGAACGCTTCACCCTGGTGCTGAAAGGCATGATCGGCATTTCCACCTTGCGCTTTCCCGCCGGCACGCGCGGCTCCGAGATCGATGCCGTCGCGCGCATGGCGCTGTGGAAGCACGGCTGCGACTTCGCCCACGGCACCGGCCATGGCGTCGGCTCGTATCTGGCCGTGCATGAAGGCCCGCAGCGTATCGCCCGCACCGGCACCGAAAAGCTGCTCGAAGGCATGATGCTGTCCAACGAGCCCGGCTACTACAAGGAAGGCTCCTACGGCATCCGCATCGAGAACCTGATCCTGGTGACGCCGGCGCAAGAGATCGAGGGCGGCGACATCGCCATGCACGGCTTCGAGACGCTGACGCTGGCGCCGATCGATACCAGGCTGGTGCAGTCGGACCTTCTGACGCGTGACGAGCTGCATTGGCTGGACTCGTACCACGCGCGCGTGCTGGCCGAGATCGGCCCGATGCTCGACGGCGAAACGCTGGCCTGGCTGGAGAAGGCCACCGCGCCGCTGCCGCACGACGCGAAGATTTGATTTTTCTGAGGCGCCGAGGGCGTGTCGAGATTCAGGTCAGGACGAGCGAAAACGATGGGTTCCGTGAACCGGAGCGAAGCGTACTTTTGGGTACGTGAGCTCAGTTCTACCGCGACGCGGTAGAACGGGGAAGCGCAGGAAGCCGCCGTTTGCAGGCCGTCATCACCTGAATATCGATACGCCCTACCCGACGAACTGCCGCGCCACGATCAATACCGCCGCGCCCGCCAAAAACATCGCCATCAACCCACCGCGCAGCGAAACCACGGCGGTGACCACCAGTGCGGCCCATTCCGCCGGGCCGGCGTTCAACAGCTCGGGCGCTACCAGCG
>NZ_RZPL01000179.1:0-8732 GCF_004022805.1 Mesorhizobium sp. M7A.F.Ca.CA.002.04.1.1
ACCTCGCGCAGTCCACCGTCAGCGCACGGATCAGGGGGCTGGAGGAGCAGTTGGGCCGCCGGCTTTTCGTGCGCGACCGCGATGGCGTCACGCTGACGCCGGCCGGCCGGCAGTTCCTGCCACATGCCTCTTCCATCACCCGCACCTGGGAGCAATCGCGGCAGGACATCGCCGTTCCCGATGGCTACGAGACCTTGCTGCGGCTGACCGCGCCTGCCTATCTGTGGGACCGCATCACCTCGCCATGGGTCGAGTGGATGCGCGCCAGGCGGCCGAACGTGGCGCTGCGGCTGGAGGGCAGCTTCCCGGACTCGGCGATCGACCAGCTGGCGGAAGGCCTGCTCGACATCTGCATCCTCTACCTGCCGCGACCGCATCCCGGCATCGTCTACGAAACGCTGGCGGTCGATCAGGTCGTGCTTGTCCAGCATGCCGCGCAGACCAGGCCGTGGACCGAAAACTACATTCTGATGGATTGGGGGCTGGAGTTCCGCATCGAGCACGACCGCGCCTTTGCCGGCATGGTCAAGCCCGCCATATCGGCCGGACTGGTCTTCATCGGGCTGCAGCACGTGCTGTCACAGCAGGCCGCCGCCTATCTGCCGCTCAGCGCCGTCAGCGGTCATATCGAGCGCGGCGAGATGCGGCGCATCGACAATACGCCGGTGTTCCAGCGGCCGATCTACCTCGCCTATCCCTCGAACCCCGCCTCGTCGGATGTTCTGGATGTCGCGCTCACAGGCCTGCGCACGCTGGCCAGAGACTGGGCCGAAGGGCAGGGCTTTTCGGAAGGCGACCGTGCTCTCAGCATGGCCGGCCAGATCTGACCGGCCAAGCCACGCGGGTGATGGTGACGCTCGCTATGCCGGCTCGGTCACGGCCGCTCTCTGCAGCCTGGCCAGTTCGGCATATGGAATGTGGCAGCGGATCGAATGGCCGGGCTGGGCCTCGCTCAGCGGCGGCTCCTGCTGTTCGCAGATCGGACCGATCTTGCGCGGGCAGCGCGTGTGGAACACGCAGCCCGACGGCGGATTGGTGGCGCTCGGGATTTCGCCGTCGAGACGAATGCGCGCCGTCTCGGTCTGGTCGAGTTTGGGCACGGCCGACAGCAGCGCTTCTGTGTAGGGATGATGCGGCCCGGAAAAGACTTGCTCCGACGGTCCGAGCTCCATGATGCGGCCGAGATAGAGCACGGCGATCTTGTCGGAGAGGTAACGCACCACGGCCAGATCATGCGAGATGAAGATGTAGCTGACGTCTTCCTTCGACTGCAGGTCGGCGAGCAGATTGAGGATGGCCGCCTGCACCGAGACGTCGAGCGCCGAGGTCGGCTCGTCGCAGACGACGATGCGCGGGACGCCGGCGAAGGCGCGGGCGATGGCGACGCGCTGCTTCAGGCCGCCGGACAGTTGGCGCGGTTTTACAGCCAGATGCCGGTCCGTAAGCCGCACCGAGCGGACAAGGTCGTTGAGACGAGCCTCCAGCGCCTTGCCGGAGAGGCCCGCCAGCCGCTTTAGCGCGCGTCCGATCAGATGCCGGATCGAATGCGATCGGTTGAGTGCGGAGTCCGGGTTCTGGAAGACGATCTGCATCGCCTTGATCTGGTCGTCGCTGCGGTTCTCCAGCCTGGGCGCCAGCGCCTTGCCTTCCAGCTCGATCGTGCCGCCTGCGTCCGGCGGCACAAGGCCGAGCAGCAGCCTGGCGAAGGTCGTTTTGCCGCTGCCGGATTCGCCGACCAGCCCGAGCGTTTCGCCAGGCCGCAGGTCGAGGGACACGTCCTTCACGGCGCGCAGTGCATGGCCATGGCTGGCATAGGTCTTGTTCAGCCCGGTGACGCGCAGCACCGGCGCTGCCGCCGCCCTTGGTACAGGCGCCACATCGCTCGGTGTCGCACGCG
Source organism: Mesorhizobium sp. M7A.F.Ca.CA.002.04.1.1 (assembly GCF_004022805.1). Taxonomy (NCBI): domain Bacteria; kingdom Pseudomonadati; phylum Pseudomonadota; class Alphaproteobacteria; order Hyphomicrobiales; family Phyllobacteriaceae; genus Mesorhizobium; species Mesorhizobium sp. M7A.F.Ca.CA.002.04.1.1. Next base: position 1,898 of record NZ_RZPL01000179.1, read on the forward strand.
GCAGCGCCTGCGCCTTGTCGTGATGAAAGCAGCGCGACAGCCGGCCGCCCAGATCGTAGAGCGGTGGCAATTCGCTGCGGCAGCGGTCGTCGGCGAGCGCGCAGCGATCGGCGAAGGCGCAGCCCTTGATGTCGACCCCGATGCCGGGAAGGAAGCCGGGAATGGTATCGAGGCGGCCCTGGTCCTTGCGCTGGCCCCCGCGCGGCAGGCAGCGCAGCAAGGCTACGGTGTAGGGATGGCGCGGGTCGTTGAAGACGACCTCCGTCGGCCCTTCCTCGACCAGCATGCCGGCATAGAGCACGCCGACGCGGTCGCACATGTTGGAGACGACGGCGAGGTTGTGGCTGATAAACAGGATCGAGGCCGACAGTTCTTGCCGCAGCTGTGCGATCAGGTCGAGCACTTCGGCCTCTACCGTCGCATCGAGGCCGGTGGTCGGCTCGTCGAGGATCAGCATCGAGGGATCGTTGGCCAGCGCCATGGCGATCGCCACGCGTTGCTGCATGCCGCCGGAAAGCTGGTGCGGGTAGCGCTGCATCACGCTCATCGGATCGGAGATGCGCACGCGATTGAGCATCGCAATCGCCCGGTCGGTGGCCGCTTGTCCCGAAATACCGCCGAGTTCAAAAATCTCGGTCAACTGACGGCCGACGCGGATCGACGGGTTCAGCGCCTTGCCCGGGTCCTGATAGACCATGGAGACGCTTTCGGCCCGCGCCCGCCTGAGCGCCTCGGCGTCGAGTTTCATCACGTTCTGGCCGTCGAGCGATATCGTGCCGCCGGTGATAGAACCGTTTCTCGGCAGATAGCGCACCACCGTAAGCGCCACGGTGGATTTGCCGCAGCCGGATTCGCCGACCAGCCCATAGGCTTCGCCCTGGCCGATGGTGAGGCTGAGGTTACGCAGCACGGCGCGGTTGCGGCCGGCGACGCGGTAGGCAACCGAAAGATCGGTGACTTCGAGTGCGTTTTCGGCCTTGGCGGAGTTAGTCATTGAGCGCTCCGTGAACGCCGTCGGCGGCCAGATTGACGCCGATGACCAGCGAGGCGATGGCGAGCGCATCGAACAGCACCGTCCACCAGAAGCCGCCGCCGATCATGCCGTAATTGTTGGAGATCGACAGCCCCCAGTCGGGAGAGGGCGGCTGGATGCCGAAACCCATGAAGGAGAGCGTGGCGACGGCGAAGATGGCATAGCCGAGCCGCACAGTGGTTTCGACCAGGATCGGCGGAATGACGTTGGGCAGGATCTCGACGAACATCGTATGCAGGGCACTTTCATGCCTTAGCTGCGCGGCAGCGACATAGTCGAGTTCACGCTCGGCCAGCACCGCGGAGCGCACGGTGCGCGCGATGATCGGCGCGAAGCTTAAGCCGATGACAACGATGACCGTCGTCTTCGAGGTACCGAGCGCAACGATCGCCAGCAACGCAACGATGACCACCGGGATCGCCATGAAGGCTTCCAGGATTCGGCTGACGACATCGTCGACGAGGCCGCGAAAATAGCCGGTGACGAGGCCGAGCGCCGTGCCGGCCACTGTCGCCAGCAAGGTCGCCAGCGGGGCGACGGTCAGGATGTCGCGCGAGCCGACGATGACGCGCGAGAAGACGTCGCGGCCGATCTGGTCGGTGCCGAACCAGTGTTCGGAAGAAGGCGGCGCCAGCGCGTTGATGATGTCGTCGGCGAGCGGGTCGTAGGGTGCGAAGTGCTCGCCGAACAGCGCGCAGGCAACCCAGAACAGCACGATGGCGAAACCGACAAGGAATGTTCGCGAGCGCAGCAGCGAGAAGAAGACCTCGGCCAGCGGGCCGCGCGGGCGCGTGTCGTCGGGTGTCGAGGAGGTGGTCTGGATGGTGCTCATTGGTCTGACCCCAGCCGGATGCGCGGATTGAGCACGGAATAGAGGAAGTCGGCGACAAGAGTGGCCACGGCATAGACGATGCCGATGGTGAGGATGCCGGATTCCAGCATCGGGAAATCCTTGCCGCGCGCGGCAGTGAAGATCAGCGAGCCGATGCCCTGGTAGCGAAACAGCGTTTCGATGACGACAAGGCCGCCGATGAGGTAGCCGGTCTGCGTGGCGATAACGGTGATGGTCGGCAGCAGCGCATTGCGCAGCACATGGCGCCAGATCACCGTGCGCCAGGGCAGGCCCTTCAGCACGGCCGTTCGCGTGTAGTCGGAATCGAGCGCTTCGATCATGCCGGAGCGCGCCATGCGGGCGATGTAGCCGAATAGCACCAGGAACAGCGGCAGCGACGGCAGGATCAGGTAGTAGAGCTGCGTGAAGAAGCCGGCGTCGCGCGGCCATGCGGCCGATATCGGCAGCCAGCGCAGCCAGACACCAAAGATCAGGATCAGGATGATGCCGGTGACGAATTCCGGCAGCACCGTCACCGACAGACCGCCGAGGCTGATGATGCGGTCGAGCGGGCGGTTGAGGTTGAGCGCGGCGACGACGCCGCCGAGGATGCCGATCGGTACCACCAGCACGAAGGCGACCGCCGCCAGCTTCATCGAATTGCCGAGCGCATCGATGACGAAAGGCGCGACCGGCGAGCGGAAGATGTAGGACGTGCCCATGTCGCCCTGGACGAAATTGGAGATCCAGCCCCAGTACTGTGCCAGCAGCGGGCGATCGACGCCGAGCGTGTGATTGAGCGCGTCGACCGCGCGCTGGTCGGCGAATGGACCCAATATGGCGCGCCCGACGTTGCCGGGCAGCACCTGGCCGCCCAGGAACACCATGATGCTGAGCAGGAACAGCGTCACCAGCGACAGCGAGACACGCCGGGCAAGGAAGGAGAGAATGGCTAAGACTCCTTGTGGAGCCAGCCCCATGCGGGAGCTGGCTGTTAGAGGATTGGCTTTCCCTTTGAGCATGATCCCGAAAAGTGGGGACCGGTTTTCGGAAAAGGTCATGCTCCAACAAAGAGTTAGTTCAGGCTTTCGATGCCTTGTCGAGGAACAGCTGCGACATGGCGGTCGGCTGTACGCCGGCCACGCCCTTCGCCGTCGCCGTCAGATAGTCGTAGAAATAGCCGAAAATAACAGGCGTTTCCTCGAGCAACAGCTTCTGGATCTTGCCGGCGTCGGCCTTCTGCGCCTCGAGGTCGAGTGCTGCGATGTAGCTGGTCGCCAGCGCGTCATAGTCCTTGTTCTTGAAATGCGCCGCATTCCAGGTGCCTTCGCTCTTCAGCGGTGCCGCAAGATAGACGTTCGGCACGCCGCGGTGGCCGTAGTCGGTGATGCCCATCACCGAATCCAGCCAGTTCGACTTGCCGAACACCGCGTCTCCGTAATAGCCGCTCTGGTCGAGGATGTTGAGGTCGAGCTCGACGCCGATCTCCTTGACCCAGTTCTGGATGAGCTGGGCGTATTCGGGGATTTCCAGGTAGCGTTCGGTGGTCAGGGTTATCTTGAAGCCCTGGCCAAGGCCGGCTGCTTCCATGAGCTGCTTGGCCTGGGCGATATCCTGCTTGCGTTGCGGCACGCTCGTATCGGTCGAAGGATAGACGGCGGCGAACGGGCTGTCATTGCCCAGGGCGGAGCGTCCCTTCATCAGGCCGGCGGCCAGCTTGTCGCGATCGAGGCAGAGCGCAATGGCTCGGCGCACGCGCGCATCCTTCAACGGACCCTCGTCGCAGCGCATGTGCAGTTGCTGATGGGCCGACGACTTCAGGCTGATGATGTCGATGTTCGGATCGTTGAGCAGAGCGACGCCGGCCAGCACCGGCATCTGGTTGATGATGTCGACCTGTCCGCCCTGCAGCGCCAGGATCTGCGGCTGCATGTCGGTGAAGAAGGTGAATTCGGTGCGCTCGGGCAAGGCCTTCGGCCCCCAATAGTCCTCGTTGCGGACGAAGGACGCGCCGACCTTTGCCGTGTATTTCTCAATTCTGAACGGCCCGGTGCCGTCGAAGCTCTTTTCGTAGTCGCCCTTGTAGCTCGCCGGGATGATGACGGCGTTGTAGTTGTCGGACGACAGCATGTAGGGGAAGTTGCCGTTCGGCGCATCGAGGTGGAATTCCACCGTGTAGTCGTCGACCTTCTTTGAAGCGCCTTTCTGCAGGATGCCGGTGAACACCGACAGCGCATTGGACGAGTTGGCCGGGTCGGCAAGGCGGTCGATGCTGGCCACGACGTCGTCGGCCTTCATCTCGCCGCCGCTGTGGAATTTTACGCCCTTGCGCAGCTTGAAGGTCCACACCGTGCCGTTGTCGTTCGGCTTCCAGCTTTCGGCCAAGGCCGGCTGCAGCACCAGATCGGGGCCGTCGACGCAAAGGAATTCGGCAACCTGCTGCATGATCAGCAGGCCGCCGGCGTCTGCAATGCTGACCGGGTCGATCGTCGCCGCCGGCACACTGCTGGCGACGCGGATGGTGGCGCCCGGCGCGCCCTGGGCGCGCGCCAGCGACGGCATGCCGCCAAGGCCGGCGGCCATGCCGATGCGGCCCAGCAGCGGCAGCGACAGGCCGAGCAGGCTGCCGTGACGGACGAAGTCGCGGCGGCTGACACGGCCGTCGACGAGGCCGTCGATCAGGTGATTTTCAAGCGGCGTGCGATTGCGCCGGATAAGGTCGAGAATGCTGTGGTTCTTGCTCATGGGTTTTTACCCTTTCCCCTATTTCTTATGGTTGACGAAATTTTCGTGGATTGCTCCATTTTCCCGGCACCGGAGGCCTGTCTACCGGAACTTTAGCATGCGGTTTTGTCCGGTCCATCCAGTCGTGGCGTGGACGCTCGGGGTTGTTGGTTGCACGGCTTCCACCGTCTTTGTCCAACCTTCCCGACCGAAATCGCGGCGGTTGGCTTCTCGTGTCTGGCCGTCGGTCTTGGCCGCTAGCCGTCATCTAGTTCAGCGGCAAACGGCGATAGGTTCCGGGCTTTGCCGGGTCATGATACTTGTTGCACGGTCCTTTCTCGGTAAAGTCTCTGTGACAGGCAGCGAGGTTTTCGCGCGACAAGGTGACGCCGAGACCGGGACCTTCCGGAACGCGCACGACATTGTTTTTCGGCGAAAACGGTCCTTCCTCGGTGACATCCATCGGCAGCATGCGAAACAGCGACTGGTTCGGCTCCCTGATCCAGCCGAGTGCCGCGCACAGATGCAGATAGGCGGCGCTGCCGATGCCGCTGTCGCCGCTGTAGCACCAGAAATCGATCCCGGCATGCTCGCAGGCGCCGACGAAGCGCAACAGCCGGCCGATGCCGCCATGCGTCGTCGGGTTGCCGACGAACGCGTCCGGCACTTTGGTTTCCATGGCGCGCGCAATGTCGATGTTGTGGGTCGAGAACGGGATCGAGCAATGGCGCCGCAACTCGCGCATCTCCTCGATGGTCGCCACCGGATCCTCCCAGTTGCGCACGCCCAATTCTTCCAGCGGGCGCGCCAGCCGCCGCGCGGTGCTGAGCGAATAGGCCTGGTTGGAATCGATACGGATCATCGCATCGTCGCCGAGTTTCCTGCGGATCAGCTCGACCATCCTGAGCGAGATTTTCGGATCTTCGGTCGAGAACTTGCCTTCGAAGAAAGTCGTTCCATGCGTCTCATGCAATTCGACGCAATAGTCGGCGACTTCCTGGGGCGTCGTCTCGCCCTTCACCTTTGGCCCATCACCGCGCAGCGAAAAATAGTCGGTGAACGGGATATCCTTGCGTACGGCGCCGCCGAGCAACTGGTAGAGCGGCTGGTTCCACGCCTTGCCGCGCAGGTCCCACAAAGCCATCTCGATGGCGCCGAAAGCCATGATGCGTGTGCGGTCGTTGATCGACTGCACGCCGGTCCAAAAGGGCAGGCAGACATGCTCGGCGCCGGCGATGTCGAAGGCATCGCGCCCGACCAGCCGCGGCGCCAGGACATCATTGATGATCGCGGCCGCCGCTGGCGTCGGCGCTTCGCCGAGGCCGACCAGGCCATCCTCGGTCTCGACTTCGACGACGGTCGGTGAAAATCCGTCGAGTTCGCCGAACACCCAGGCATAGGGCGCTTCGAGGCGCAAATTGATCGGCGTGGCTTTGATGCTGCGGATTTTCATCTCAGCGCCCGACCTCGAAGAACGGCGCGCCGAGCAGATCGGGAACGACGTCTATGCCGAGACCCGGCCCGTCTGGAATGCCCATGCGGCTGCCGGTGACCGGTGGCATGTTCGATGCCGTGCGCACCGTCACCCATTCATGGAAGGCGATGGCGTGCAGCCGGCGCTCTTCCGGCGTCGACAGCGACAGATGCGCCATCGCCGCGGTGTCGATCTCGGCGCCGCCCGTGTCCTCGACCGTGATCATGAAGCCGAGGTCGACGGCAATGTCGCGGATCTGGCGTGTCTTCGTCACGCCGCCAAGGCGCGAGATCTTCAGCGTCAGCCCGTCGGCCGCGCCCAGGCGATGAATTTCCAGCATCGCCTCGAGCGAGGTGACGGATTCGTCGAGCACCATCGGCTTGTCGAGCATGCGGCGCACCGACATGTTTTCATCGATCGTGGTGCAGGGCTGCTCGAACGTGTAGTCGATGGCGCGCGTGGCATCGGCGAATTGGCGCGCCTGATAGGGAGTCCAGCCGGCATTGGCGTCGCAGAAGATGACCGTGCCTTTCGGCACCGAGGAGGCAACCGCGATGACGCGTTCGATGTCGTCATGGACATTGCCGCCGACCTTGACCTGCAGCCGGTGGAAGCCGTCCTTGACGATGCGCTTGGCCAGCGCGGCCATGGCGTCGACGCTCCCGTGCGTGACGACCTTGTAGAGTTCCGCGGTGTCGCTTTCCTTGCCGCCGAGCAGCGTGACCAGCGGCACGTCGGCTGCGCGCGCCGCCAGATCCCAGCAGGCCATGTC
>NZ_RZPL01000017.1:0-19458 GCF_004022805.1 Mesorhizobium sp. M7A.F.Ca.CA.002.04.1.1
CTGCCGTACCGATCGGCACGACGATGTCGATGCGGCGCGGGTCCGGGTTTCGATTCGCAACCGGAACGAGCTTTGGATCTGTGAACTCATCCACCAACACCAGCTTGAGCGGCTCGATCGCCAGCGCGCAGGCATTGACGATGCCGGCCTGGCCATAGGCCTGCTGCGCCGCGCGGCCGGCGGCATGCTCGGCGACGTGCCAGGCTCTCTCCTGCAGCTCGAGATTGCCGGTGACGGAGGCGAGCCTGACCAGCGCCTCGATGATCTGGCCGGTGGCGGACGGAATGGCTTCGTCGACATCGCCGCGGATGCGGATCGGCACGTCGGTGCTGTCGGAAGCAGTCAGGTAGTAACCTGTCTTCTCGGCGTCGGCGTGCCAATGCTCGAGCTGCTCGACAAACTGGCCGGCCTGGTCGACATAGCTCCAATTTCCAGTGGCCTCGAACAGCGAGATCGCTGCGTTGGCCATGGCGGCATAGTCGCTGGACAAAGCAGGGAACAGTTTTCTGGCACCGAGCATCGAATGCGGCAGGCGGCCGTCGCGGCTGGCAGCGCTGATATGGGCAAAGGCCTTTGCCGCCGCATCGATCCAGTCAGGCCGCGCCAGCGCCCGGCCGGCCTCGGCAAGCGCCGCGATCATCTGGCCGTTCCAGTCGATGAGGGTCTTTGCGTCAAGGCCGGGCCTGACCCGCTCTTCCCGGACAGCAAGGAGTTTCGCCTTGAGCGCGCTGATCTCTTCGCGGTGGATCACATATTGCGATTGCTGGGACCAGGTTTGGTGGACGACCGGCTCGCCTTCCCAGCCATGCGGGCTGGAGAGCGTGAAGTGCTTGAAAAACAATGCGGAATCGTCGCCAAGGGCGGCTTCGATCTCGTCGCGGCTCCAGGTGTAGAACAGACCTTCCTCGCCGTCGCTGTCGGCATCGAGACTGGCGGCAAAGGCACCGCCGTCGACGCGCATTTCGCGCAGCAGCCAGCCGATCGTCTCTTCGATTCGCACCCGGAACAATTCATTGCCGCTTGCGGCATAGGCCCAGTTGCAGAAGCGGAGGAGCTGGGCATTGTCGTAGAGCATCTTTTCGAAATGCGGCACCAGCCACTCGGCATCGGTCGAGTAGCGGCTGAGCCCGCCGCCGATGTGGTCGTAGATGCCGCCGCGCAGCATCTGTTCGAGGCTGTTGAGGACGTCGTCGCGATGGGCGGCATTGCCATCACGCAGCCAGGACAGCCACAGCGTTTGCATGAACGGCGCGTTGGGAAATTTAGGCGCGCCGCGCAATCCGCCGAGATCACGGTCGATCATGCCGTCGATGCCCTTGGCCAATTCCGCCAGCGTGGCGCGGTCGAGCACGGTTCTGGCATGCGAACCGGCGAGCCTCGCCTCGACATGCGTCGTCAGGCCGTCGGCGCTCTGGTTGAGGCTCGCCCGCTTCTCCCGCCACGCCTTGTCCACCGCCTCCATCACCTGGATGAAGCCGGGGCGGCCGTAGCGCGGCTCGCGCGGAAAATAGGTGCCGCCCCAGAACGGCTTGCCGTCCGGGGTCAGGAACATGGTCAGCGGCCAGCCGCCCTGCTCGCCCATCGAGGACAGCGCCGCCATATAGATCTGGTCGATGTCCGGGCGCTCCTCGCGGTCGACCTTGATATTGACGAACAGACGGTTCATGACGGCGGCGATGCCATCGTTTTCGAAGCTTTCATGCGCCATGACATGGCACCAATGGCAGGCGGCATAGCCGACCGAGAGCAGGATCGGCCTATCCAGCGCTTTCGCCTCTTCGAGCGAAGCCGGCGACCAGGCCCGCCAGTGGACGGGATTGCCGCTGTGCTGCTGCAGATAGGGGCTGGCTTCTTCGGCAAGCAGGTTTTGCGCGGGCAGCGTCACTGGGCAAACTCGGGTGCGATTGGCTGATAGGCGTGAAGCTAGGGCGGTTCAGTAGAGCGGGCAAATGATTTCAGGCGATTCCATCGTAGCGCTGTCGAGCGGCCGGCTGCCTGCCGGCGTCGCCGTCATCCGAATTTCCGGCCCACAGACTCGATTCGTCGTCGAAACGATTGCTGGGGCTATGGTTAAGGACCGCGCGGCGGCTCTGCGCAAGATGCGGGCACCCGATGGAGCCGTGCTCGACACCGGGCTGGTCGTGTTCTTTCCCGGTCCGGCCAGTTTCACCGGCGAGGACGTCGCGGAATTCCACGTTCATGGCGGCCGTGCCGTTGTGGCAAAAATGCTGGAGACGATGACCGGGTTTGACGGCGTCAGGCACGCGGAACCGGGCGAATTCACGCGTCGCGCCTTTCTGAACGGCAAGGTAGACCTGGTCGAGACCGAGGCGCTGGCGGATCTCGTCAATGCCGAGACGGAGGCGCAGCGGCGCTTCGCGGTGCAGAATGCCGACGGCGTACAGAGCGAACTCTATCTCGGCTGGCGCCGCAGGCTGATCCATGCCCGCGCCATGATCGAGGCCGAGATCGATTTCGCCGACGAGGAAGACGTCCCTGGTTCCGTTTCGGATGCGGTCTGGTCTGATGTCAGAACGATGATCGACGAGATCGACCGGCACATCGCCGGATTTCGCGCCGCCGAGATCATTCGCGACGGCTTTGAGGTCGTCATCCTCGGTGCCCCCAACGCCGGTAAGTCGAGTCTGTTCAACGCCCTGGCGCGGCGCGATGCCGCTATAGTAACGGATGAACCAGGCACGACCCGCGACCTGCTTGAAGTGACACTTGATCTTCAGGGGCTGCGTGTCCGGCTTACGGATACGGCCGGGTTGCGCGATGCGCCGGGGAAGGTCGAGGCGATCGGCATCGAGAAGGCGAGGGCCAAGGCGCATGGCGCCGATCTCTTGCTGTTGCTTCACGACATGGCGAAACCAAGGGATGTCGGTGAGCTGCCGACCGTGGCGCCCACCCTGCTTGTCGGCACCAAGCTTGATCTGATCGACGGCCGTGCAGTGCCCGACGCGACCGCCGACTATGATCTTGTCATCTCGGTGGAGGAGGGGACCGGCGTGGAGGAATTGCTGGCGGAGATTGGCCGGCGCGCGTCGGAGTCAGCCGGCAGCGTCGGCGATGTCCTGCCGTCGCGCCTTCGCCACGTCGAATTGCTTGGCGAGACCAACCGCCATCTGCATCGCGCCACTGACGGCCGGATGAACGAGCAGGAGTTGCGCGCGGAGGAGTTGCGGCTCGCCGCCGATCGCCTCGGCCGAATCGTCGGCGCCATCGACGTCGAGGACATGCTGGACGTGATCTTCTCGCAGTTCTGCATCGGGAAATGACTCACGTGAAACAGGGTCGCTGCGGCGTGAGCTCCCTTTAGATCGTATGTTGCTTTGCTGCATGGCTTCGTGATTTTCGACGAACCCCGAAGGCGGGTAGGCTTCATCTGGGCCACCACCGCGCTGCGCCGCCTGCATGACTCACGTGAAACGTGTCAGGCGGCCCGATGACTCACGTGAAACACTGGGCTGACTAGCGGCGCGGCTGTTTCACGTGAAACTTGTCGCGGAGTTTTCTTGACAGCGTCGCTCCGCAGGGACATGTGTCCCTCATTCTTCTGAGTCCAGGACGTTTGGAAATGACCAATCGCTATGATGTGGTTGTGGTGGGCGGCGGCCACGCGGGTTGCGAGGCGGCCAGCGCTGCCGCGCGCGCCGGCGCCAGGACGGCGCTGGTGACGCTGCGTTTCGACACGATCGGCGTCATGTCGTGAAACCCCGCGATCGGCGGGCTGGGCAAGGGCCACCTGGTGCGCGAGATCGATGCCATGGACGGCCTCATGGGCCGCGTGGCGGATGCGGCCGGCATACAGTTCCGCCTGCTCAACCGCCGCAAAGGCCCTGCGGTGCGCGGCCCGCGTACGCAGGCCGACAGAAAGCTCTATCGCCTTGCCATGCAGGAAGCGATTCGGCAGCAGAACGATCTCGACGTGGTCGAAGGCGAGGTTCTGGACTTCGAGATCGCCGACGGGCAGATCACGGCGGTTCTCCTAGCCGACGGCCGGCGCCTGGTCTGTGGCGCGGTCGTCCTGACGACCGGAACTTTTCTGCGCGGGCTTATCCATATCGGCGAGAAGAAGATCGTCGCCGGCCGCATGAACGAGCAGGCGAGCCTCGGCCTGTCGGCAACGATGGACCGCGCCGGCTTCAAGCTTGGACGGCTGAAGACCGGGACGCCGCCGCGGCTCGATGGCCGGACCATCGACTGGGCGTCGCTGGAAAGCCAGGCGGCGGATGCGGATCCGGTGCCGTTCTCGCTGATGACCGACCGTATCACCACGCCGCAGATCGATTGCGGCATTACGCGGACGACGACCGCGACGCATGAGTTGATACGCGCCAATCTCGGTCGCTCGGCCATGTATTCCGGATCGATCGAAGGCGTTGGGCCGCGCTATTGCCCGTCGATCGAGGACAAGATCGTCAAGTTCGGGGACAGGGACGGGCACCAGATTTTTCTGGAGCCGGAAGGCCTGGACGACGACACCGTCTATCCCAATGGCATTTCGACCTCGCTGCCCGAGGATGTGCAGCTCGACATCTTGAAAACCATTCCGGGGCTGGAGCGAGCCGTCATGCTGCAGCCCGGCTATGCCATCGAATATGATCATGTCGATCCGCGCGAGCTGCATCAGACGCTGGAGACGAAGCGCGTCAGTGGCCTGTTCCTCGCCGGGCAAATCAACGGCACGACCGGCTATGAAGAAGCGGCCGGGCAAGGCTTGCTTGCCGGCCTCAATGCGGCGCGGCGGGCGGCGGGCAGCGAGCAGATCGTGCTCAGCCGCACCGAGGCCTATATCGGCGTCATGGTCGATGATTTGACCAGCCGGGGCATTGCGGAGCCCTACCGGATGTTCACGTCGCGGGCCGAGTTCCGGCTGTCGCTACGCGCCGACAATGCCGATGAGCGGCTGACGCCCGTGGCTGCGAAGCTTGGCATCGCCTCGGCGCAGCGAATGCGACGCTACGGGGATGTCATGCAGAATCTTGATGAAGCGCGGGAGCTGGCGAAGTTGCTCACAATGACGCCCAACGAGGCGGCGCGTCATGGGCTGGAAATCAACCGGGACGGCGTGCGCCGGTCCGGTTATGAATTGCTGTCCTATCCCGACGTCGACGTGGCCTGGCTGGGTCGTATCGATTCGCGATTCGCGGCGATCGACGGCAAGACGGCGGAGCGCCTCGAAACAGAGGCGAAATATTCAGTCTATCTCGATCGCCAGAAGACGGATGTGGCGCAGATCCGGCATGAAGAGAGCCGGCTGATCCCCGAGACGGTCGATTTCGCCGGAGTGCCGGGTCTGTCGAACGAGTTGAAGCAGAAGATGCAGGCGCGGCGGCCGCGCTCCATCGCCGATGCCCAGCGCATGGAAGGCATGACGCCGGCGGCGCTGGCGATCATTGTCGCGCATGTCCGTCACGCGGAGAGCGCCCAGCGCCTGCAAAAGGATGTTGCGTGAGTTCTATGACCCTAGCGAGCCTGCAGGACACGGCAGGCCCGGTTTCACGTGAAACATTCGATCGGCTGGTGGCGTTCGAGCAGATGTTCCAGAAGTGGAATCGCAGCATCAATCTGGTGGCGCAATCGACCTCGGGCGACGTCTGGCAGCGTCATATATTGGACAGCGCGCAGCTCGCGCGCATAGAGCCCCAAGCCACACGCTGGGTGGATATCGGCTCAGGCGGCGGATTTCCGGGCCTTGTCATGGCTTTCCTGCTGGCCGAGCGCGACGGCGCCAGCATCGATCTGGTTGAAAGCAATCGCAAAAAAGCATCCTTCCTGCAGACCGTCATTGGGCAGTTCAGCCTGCCGGCGCGGGTGGTGGCGCGCCGCATCGACGACAGTCATGCGCTTGTTTCGACGCCGCAGATCGTCACGGCGCGGGCGCTGGCTCCGCTTTCGACGTTGCTGGACCTGTCGGCGCCCTGGCTGATTTCAGGCGCGCGCGGCCTGTTCCACAAAGGCCGGGATTACCGCACCGAAGTGCAAGAAAGCGTTCACCGATGGTCCTTCGATCTGGTAGAACATCCCAGTGTGACCGACGCTGGCGGCGTCATCCTGGAATTGTCCAACCTGCGACCTGTCTGATCCGTCACTGACAGGCGATTTGGCGCCCAAAATGAATTTCTGGCATAAACCCATGATGAAGAATGGCCCCCGAATCATCACCGTAGCCAACCAGAAAGGCGGCGTCGGCAAGACAACCACCGCCATCAATCTGGCGACCGCGCTGGCCGCGATCGGCGAAAAGGTGCTGATCGTCGATCTCGATCCGCAGGGAAATGCCAGCACCGGCCTCGGCATCGACCGCAAGGATCGGACGGTGTCCTCCTATGACGTGTTGACCGGCGAGTTGGAGCTGGAGGCCGCGGCCATCCCGACGGCGGTGCCCGGCCTGTCGATCGTGCCGTCGACGCTCGACCTGCTCGGCATTGAAATGGAGATCGCCTCCGCGCCCGACCGGGTGCTCAAGTTGCGTAATGCGCTGCGCGCCGCGACCGAGCGCGGCGCACCCTTTGGCTATGTGCTGATCGATTGCCCGCCATCGCTCAACCTTTTGACCTTGAATTCAATGGCTGCGGCCGATTCTGTTCTTGTGCCGCTGCAATGCGAGTTCTTCGCGCTCGAAGGTCTCAGCCAGTTGCTGGAGACGGTCGAGCAGGTGCGCCGCTCGATCAATCCGGATCTCACCATCCAGGGCATCGTGCTGACCATGTATGACGGCCGCAACAATCTCGCCAACCAGGTGGTGCAGGATGTGCGGGCGCATATGGGCGACAAGGTCTACGAGACCGTCATCCCGCGCAATGTGCGGGTGTCCGAGGCGCCGTCCTACGGCAAGCCGGCGATCCTTTACGATCTGAAATGCTCGGGCAGTCAGGCCTATCTGCAACTGGCGTCGGAAGTGATCCGCCGCGAGCGCAAGTTACGCGCCGCTTGATTAGACTCCCTGCAATTTAAAGAGCCGATTCGATACCGAAACGATCCGGAACCTGGAATAAAGATGAGCGAAGACCTTTCGAGAAAGAGACTGGGGCGTGGGCTGGCGGCGCTGATCGGCGAGATCGATCGCCCAGCTGCGCCTGAAAAACCAGGCATGAGCGCCGACGGCAAGGTGCCGATCGAGTTCCTGACCCCCAATCCGAAGAATCCGCGGCGGCATTTCGGCGACGCCGAGCTGACCGACCTTGCCCAGTCGATCCGCGAACACGGCGTCGTCCAGCCGGTGGTGGCGCGTCCTTCGCCGGCACAGGCCGGCCGTTACGAGATCATCGCCGGCGAGCGGCGCTGGCGCGCGGCGCAGCGCGCCGGGCTGTCCGAGATCCCGGTCATCATCCGCGAGGTCAACGACCGCACCGCGCTCGAGCTGGCGATCATCGAAAACGTCCAGCGCACCGACCTCAATGCGGTCGAGGAAGCGCTTGGCTATCAGCAGCTGATCGATGAGCACGGCTACACCCAGGCCGATCTCGGCCAGGTGATCGGCAAAAGCCGCAGCCATGTCGCCAACACGCTCAGGCTCCTGAAGCTGCCGGATGTGATCCGCGACATGCTGGTCGACGGCGCGCTGTCGGCGGGCCATGCCCGCACGCTGGTGACGGCGGAAGATCCGGCCGGCCTTGCCAAGCGTATCGTCGAAGAGGGCCTTTCGGTGCGCCAGGCCGAAGCGCTGGCCCAGATACCGGCCGGCACCAGCAGCACCAAGGAAGCCAAGCCGGCGCCAAGTCCGGAGCAAAAGGACGCCGATACGCTGGCGCTGGAAAAGCTGTTGACCGATACGATCGGCATGATTGTGTCAGTGGATCACAAGGGCAAGGGCGGCACTTTGCGGGTTTCATACCGGTCGCTGGAGCAGCTTGATGAGCTGTGCAGAAGGCTGAAGCAGGAGCGTTAGTTAGCCGGCGAAGTATATTGAGACCGGAGATTGCGCATGTGGAAAGGGGCTGGCCGTTTGGCCGGCCTTTTCCTTTTGGGGCGCTCGTGATTGGCGAAATCGGTGACGCCGCGAATCTCCCTCCTTGAGGGGGGATGGCCGGCAGGCCAGAGGGGGTCGCCCCACATCAAGCGCCGGGCCCCTGCGGGAACGAAGAAGAGGTCAGCGCCCCACGCGCGGCGGCCCCCTCTGTCGCCTTCGGCGACATCTCCCCCTCGAGGGGGAGATCAGGCTCGCTCCCCAGCCTCGCGCTCTCAACCGCGATCCCAAGCAGCGCCTGCCGCCAGCCCTGCCGCTCGCGGCTTGACAGTGCCAGGCAACGGCGTAACCTATATTAGATATGGCTTAAATTATGTGCCCTAGCGTGCCGGTCAGTCGAGGCGGGGGCTATTTGCCGTTCCTACAACAATCGTGAAATGGCACCGCCCCGCCAATGCGATATGCCGACGCGCCTGACGCAAGTGGGAGGTGCAAATGGCAGTCCGTTGGCAATTGTCCGGAAGTTACTTCGAAAATTGTAGCTGCGATGTCGTATGTCCTTGTCTGCTGTCCACCAACGCGCAGCTGACATCGAAGCCGACGAAAGGTGTTTGCGACGTCGGTTTGGTCTTTCATATCAACACGGGCAACTACGGCGACGTTCGATTGGATGGGCTCAGTGTCGCGATGGTCGCTCACACGCCGGGTCCTATGGCAAACGGCAATTGGACGGCCGCCGCCTATATCGACGAACGGGCCGATGACAGGCAAACAGAGGCGCTAGGTGCCATCTTCACCGGCGCTGCGGGCGGCCCTATGGCGGTGCTGGCACTCATGATTGGCACGAATCTTGGCGCCAAGAAGGTGCCGATAAGCTACCGGATAGACGGCAAGAAGCGGTCGGCGGAGATTGCGGGCGTCATGCAGATGGCGGTCGAGCCGCTGCCGACAATGCGCGAGGACGGGCAGATGTGGGCGGCCACAGGCCATCCTGTCAATCCCGATTGGCTCGCCCTGGCGATGGGGGCGGAAGGCAGTACATTCAGCGATCATGGCATGAGCTGGGACAATTCCCGCCGAAACGGACATTACGCCCCGATCAATTGGTCTGGGCAGCAGTAGCCGTAGGCAGCGTAGCACGGAACGACCTCGTCCATGGCCCCGACGTTGCAGCGATACATCATTCTCGCGCTGCTGATCGCTATCGCTGCGGCGGCGTGGACCCTGCTTGTCTGGCAGCAGATGGGCATGGACGCGGACATGCGCATGGAAATGTACGCACTCACCATGGGTATGAAGGCGCCGCTGTTTCTTGCCATCTGGATGATCATGATGATTGCCATGATGTTTCCGACGGCCGCGCCCATGATCCTGACGTTTCACCAGGTCCAGGCCGGCAAACAGAGCCGGGGCGAGACCTTTGTCTCGAGCTGGGTGTTCGTGGCCGGGTATATGCTGGTTTGGGGCGTGATGGGCGTTATCGCCTTTGCCGGTGCGGCGGGTGCGGAGATGCTTGCCGGGCATGTGGGTTTGTCCGCTGCGACGGCCGCGCGTATCGGCGGCGCGCTGCTGATGATTGGGGGCGCCTATCAACTCTCCCCACTGAAAGATCTGTGTCTGGCCAAATGCCGCACGCCGATTGGCTTCATCCTGACCTCATGGCGCGATGGTTATTGGGGTGCGGTTCGCATGGGCCTGGAGCATGGACTTTTTTGCCTGGGCTGCTGCTGGCTTTTGTTTCTCGCCCTCTTTCCTCTCGGGATCATGAACGTCGCCGCAATGGCCGTGGTCACCTTGCTGATCTTTGCGGAAAAGACCCTCCCGTCCGGAGGTGGGATCGCAAAGGTGTCGGGTATCGCTCTGCTTCTTTACGGCGCGGCGGTGCTGGTCTTTCCACAGGCGCTGCCAACCTTCCAGCAGGTGGGCGCCATGACAATGAATTGACCGATGGAGGCAGCGCTCGGCGCCGAGAAGAGGAGGATCGCTCTCCTACCGCTGCGCCAACCTGCTGCTCTCCACCGCAATGCCAAGCAGCGCCTGTCTTGCCAGCGCGACGGAAAGATCCGGCCGCCGCCTGGTCTGCAGCACCGCCGTCTGCAGCCGAGTCAACGCGCGGCCGAGCGCTTCGGTGCTCCAGCGTTCCAGCGCTTTCTCCACCAGCTTGCGCCTGGAGAAAAACACCGGCGGGCGGGCGGCGGCAACGACCGAGGCGGCGTTGCGGTTGCCGGACTCCATCTGGCCGCGCATGATCTGGATCTGCTGCAACTGCCGCATTGCCGAGGACAGCACCAGGAAGGGCTGGCCGCCGGACTGGCAATGGCGGGTGAAGGCGGTGTCGAAGTCGCCGATCTTGCCTTCGAGAAGCGCGTCGACCGCGTCGTCGAAAGACGCGCCGGAGACATCACCTGACATCGCTTTGACCTCCTCCAGGCCGATCTCGGTCTGGCCATGGGCGTAGAGCACAAGCTTCTCGATCTCACCGCGCGAGGCCAGCCGGTCGCCGCCGAGATTGCGGCGCAGCGCCTGTCTCGCTTCCATGGTCATCGACATGCCGGCCCTGCCCAGTTCGCCGTCGATGACGGTGTCGATGTCGCGGGCTTCATCGGCATAGCAAGGCAGGGCCATGGCGTTGTCGGCCGCCTCGACGATGGCGCGCAGGCCGACACCTTTCTTGAGGTCGCCGGCCTCGATGAGAATGATCGCATCGCGCGCGGGCTCGGCCGTCAGCGCCTTGACGTCGTCGGCCAATGCCTTCTGGCCGCTGGCATTGCGCACCCACAGCAGGCGCCGGTCGGAAAACATCGGCACGGTGCGGGCCTCGTCGAGCAGCCGGCCCTCGTCTCGGTCGACCTCCGACCCCTCCAGCCTGACCACCGAGAAGGGATCGTCGAGCGGCAGGCCGGTCTTGCCGGCAAAGGCCTTTGCTCGCTCGGAGACGAGGCCGCGATCGGGGCCGTAAAGCAGGACGATGGAGATCCGCTGGTCCGGCTTCGCGAGCCAGCCATCGACCTCATATGCTTTCTTCTGTGCCATGGCGGGTTGGTTAGCATGATGTGGGGGCGGCATCCAGCTTGGGCGAACGGTCGACCCCCACTCCGTCGAGCTTCGCTCGACACCTCTCCCCCGATCGACGGGGGAGAGGAAGGGCGCGAGTTGGCCAGCCTTGGCTCCCTTCCTCTCCCCCGATCGACGGGGGAGAGGAAAGGCGCGAGTTCGTCGACCAATCACCTTATCTGCCGGCAAACCTCGCCCAACCTTCCCTCTAATTGCGCGCCACCGCCCAACATCGACAAGAAATTTCGCGGACATATCTTCATCTTGGGTGCGGGAGGCTGGATCGGCCGGCGTGGCCGGGACCGACGTCCGCAGGCTACCCGACGAATTCGCACTGGCGGCGCAGATATGCAAATATCTGTTCCGGGCAACATTGGAGGACAAAGGTCATGGCCGATGCTGGGATGTTGCGTTTCCACGTTCCGGAGCCGGAAGTGCGGCCGGGCGGAACGCCTGACTTTTCCAATGTGCCGATCCCCAAGGCCGGCTCTGTGCCGCGCCCGGAGATCGATGTCGATCCGCGCACCATCCGCGATCATGCCTTCTCGATCATCCGCGTGCTGAACCGCACTGGCGAGGCCGTCGGCCCGTGGGCCAGCCTGCTGTCCAGCGACGAACTTCTCACCGGCCTGCGCCACATGATGACGCTGCGGACCTTCGATGCGCGCATGCAGATGGCGCAGCGGCAGGGCAAGACCTCGTTCTACATGCAGCATCTGGGCGAAGAGGCTGTGGCTTGCGCCTTCCGCAAGGCACTGGCGCCGGGCGACATGAACTTTCCGACCTATCGCCAGGCAGGGCTGCTGATTGCCGATGGCTACCCGATGGTCACGATGATGAACCAGATCTATTCCAACGAAGCCGACCCGCTGAAGGGCCGGCAATTGCCGGTCATGTATTCTTCGAAGGAGCACGGCTTCTTCTCGATCTCCGGCAATCTGGCGACGCAGTACATCCAGGCGGTCGGCTGGGCGATGGCCTCGGCGATATCGAACGATTCACGCATCGCAGCCGCGTGGATCGGCGACGGCTCGACGGCCGAGTCCGATTTCCATTCGGCGCTGGTGTTCGCCTCCACCTACAAGGCGCCGGTCGTGCTCAATGTCGTCAACAACCAGTGGGCGATCTCGACCTTTCAAGGCATCGCGCGCGGCGGTTCGGGCACGTTCGCGGCGAGGGGCCTCGGCTTCGGCATCCCGTCACTGCGCGTCGACGGCAACGACTATCTCGCGGTGCATGCGGTCGCCAAATGGGCGGCGGAGCGGGCGCGCAGCAATCTCGGGCCGACGCTGGTCGAATATGTCACCTACCGTGCCGGCGCACATTCGAGCTCGGACGACCCGTCCGCCTACCGGCCGAAGACCGAATCCGACGCCTGGCCGCTCGGCGACCCGATCGTGCGGCTGAAGAACCATCTCATCGCGCTCGGCGTCTGGTCGGACGAGCGGCACGCGCAGGCCGAGGCGGAAATCCTCGACACGGTTATCGCGGCGCAGAAGGAAGCGGAAAGCCACGGCACGCTGCATGCCGGCGGCAAGCCGTCGACGCGCGACATGTTCGAGGGGCTCTATGCCGAGATGCCGCCGCATCTCAGGCGCCAGCGCCAGCAGGCGGGAGTCTGAGCCATGCCGAGACGGACCATGATCGAGGCCATTCGCGATGCCATGGATGTGTCGATGGGGCGCGACGAGAAAGTCGTCGTGTTCGGCGAGGACGTCGGCTTCTTCGGCGGCGTCTTCCGCTGCACGCAGGGCTTGCAGGCCAAATACGGCAAGAGCCGCTGCTTCGATGCGCCGATCAACGAATCCGGCATTGTCGGCTCGGCCATAGGCATGGCCGCCTATGGCTTGAAGCCGTGCGTGGAAATTCAGTTTGCCGACTACATGTACCCGGCCTACGACCAGCTGACCCAGGAAGCGGCACGGCTGCGCTACCGCTCCAACGGCGATTTCACCTGCCCGATCGTGGTGCGCATGCCGACCGGCGGCGGCATTTTTGGCGGCCAGACGCACAGCCAGAGCCCTGAGGCGCTGTTCACCCATGTGTCGGGGCTGAAGACGGTGGTGCCGTCCAACCCGCACGACGCCAAGGGGCTTTTGATCGCGGCGATCGAGGATCCGGATCCGGTGATCTTCCTCGAGCCGAAGCGGCTCTACAACGGTCCGTTCGATGGTCATCACGACCGGCCGGTGACGCCCTGGTCGAAGCATGAGCTGGGCGAGGTGGCCGACGGCCACTACACGGTGCCGCTCGGCAAGGCGGCGATCCGCAGGGCAGGCTCGGCCCTCACCGTGCTCGCCTACGGCACCATGGTCTATGTCGCGCAGGCGGCTGTCGAAGAAACCGGCATCGATGCCGAGATCATCGACCTCAGGACCCTGCTGCCGCTTGATCTCGATACGATCGTCGCCTCGGTGAAAAAGACCGGGCGCTGCGTCATCGTGCATGAGGCGACGCTGACCTCGGGCTTCGGCGCCGAGCTGTCGGCGCTGGTGCAGGAAAACTGTTTCTATCACCTCGAAGCGCCGGTTGCTCGCGTTGCCGGCTGGGACACGCCCTATCCGCATGCGCAGGAGTGGGATTATTTTCCCGGTCCCGCCCGCGTTGGCCGTGCCTTGCTTGAAACCATGGGAGCCTGAGATGGGCGAACACATCATCAAGCTGCCCGATGTCGGCGAAGGCGTCGCCGAGGCCGAGCTGGTCGAATGGCACGTCAAGGTCGGCGATATCGTCCGCGAGGACACTGTGCTCGCCGCAGTCATGACCGACAAGGCGACGGTTGAAATCCCCTCGCCGGTTGATGGCGAGATCCTGTGGCTGGGCGCCGAGATCGGCGACACGGTGGCCATCGGCTCGCCCATCGTGCGGCTGAAGGTGGCGGGCGAGGGCAACGCCAAGCCGCAAGGCGCCGAAGCGGAAGCGGTGTCCGCTGAGCCTCCGGCAAAACTTCCGACGCCGAAGCCCGAGGCTGCTGCGCCGGTCGTGAAGACATCCCCAAAGAGCGACGAGCCCAAGGCGAAACCGGCAGCCTCACAGAAAAGCACGGCGCAGCCTTCCGTCTCCGGCGCGCCGCGGCTTCAAGGCGAAAGACCGCTGGCGTCGCCGGCCGTTCGTCTGCGGGCAAAAGAAGCCGGCATCGATCTCAGGCAGGTTGCCGGATCCGGTCCGGCCGGTCGCATCGGCCATGAGGACATCGAAGCGTTCCTGGCCCGCGGGCCGCAGGTCGCAAAGGCATCCGGCCTCGCCCGCAACGACGCTGTGCAGGATATCAAGGTGGTCGGCTTGCGGCGCAAGATCGCCGAGAAGATGTCGCTGTCCAAATCGCGCATTCCGCACATCACCTATGTCGAGGAGATCGACGTCACCGCACTGGAGGAATTGCGCGCGGCGCTCAACAAGGAGAAGCGTCCTGGCGTGGAGCGGCCGAAACTGACGCTGCTGCCGTTCCTGATGCGGGCGATGGTCAAGGCGATCGCGGACCAGCCCAATCTCAATTCCCTGTTCGACGACGAGGCCGGCATCGTCCATCAGCATGGCGGCATCCATATCGGCATCGCCGCACAGACGCCGTCGGGGCTGGTGGTTCCGGTGGTCAAGCACGCCGAGGCGCGCGACATCTGGGATTGCGGCGCCGAGGTCATCAGGCTGGCCGAGGCGGCCAAGTCCGGCACGGCAACACGCGACGAGCTGTCCGGCTCGACCATCACCATCACCTCGCTCGGCGCCATGGGCGGCGTGGCGACGACGCCGGTCATCAACCATCCGGAAGTGGCGATCGTCGGCGTCAACAAGATGATGGTGCGGCCGGTGTGGGACGGCACCCAGTTCATGCCGCGCAAGATGATGAACCTGTCGTCGAGCTTCGACCATCGGGTGATCGATGGGTGGGATGCGGCGGTGTTCATCCAGCGGATCAAGACGCTGCTGGAAACGCCGGCGCTGATTTTCGTGGATTGAGGGGATGAGAACGGTCGCAAGGGCTCCCTCACCCGGATTGCCAAAACCGAATTGCGAAGGGCAATTCGGGGCAATCCGACCTCTCCCCGAGGGGAGAGGAGGTCGCCGGCGTCTGTGCTCGCCTCTTCTCCCCACCGGGGAGAAGGTGGCCGCGAAGCGGCCGGATGAGGGGGCCTTCGCCACCAGAAAGAGCGTGCCATCATGAAAGAAATCTCCTGCAAGCTGCTCGTCATCGGCGCCGGGCCGGGCGGCTATGTCTGCGCCATCCGGGCCGGACAGCTCGGCGTCGATACGGTGATCGTCGAGGCCGGCAAGCCGGGCGGCACCTGCCTCAATGTCGGCTGCATCCCGTCCAAGGCGCTGATCCATGCGGCGGAGGAGTTCGAGAAGGTGTCGCACATGGCGGGCGGCAAGAGCCCGCTCGGCATTTCGGTCACCGCGCCGACGCTCGATCTTGCCCGGACCGTCGCCTGGAAGGACGGCATCGTCAGCCGGCTCAACAGTGGCGTCGCCGGCCTGCTCAAGAAGGCAGGCGTGAAAACCGTGCATGGCTGGGCGAGCTTTCGCGACGGCAAGACGGTCGCGGTCGAGACCGAGACGGGCGTGCAGGTGATCCGGGCCGAAACGATCGTCATCGCCTCCGGCTCGGCGCCGGTGGAGCTGCCGTTCCTGCCGTTTGGCGGTCGGGTGATTTCGTCAACCGAGGCACTGGCACTCAGCGACGTGCCGAAAAATCTCGCGGTCGTCGGTGGCGGCTATATTGGGCTGGAACTGGGCATGGCATTTGCCAAGATGGGCGCTGAGGTGACCGTGATCGAGGCCTTGCCGCGCGTGCTGGCGCAGTATGATGCCGAGCTGACCCGGCCGGTGGTCAAGCGGCTCACCGCGCTCGGCGTCGAGGTGATGCTGGGCGCCAAGGCCAAGGGGCTTTCAACCAAGGGTGACGCGTTGCTGGTCGAGACCTCGGACGGCAAGAGCGCCAAGGTCGCCGCCGAAAAAATCCTGGTCACGGTCGGGCGCAAGCCGGTGACCGAAGGCTGGGGGCTCGAGCAGATCGACCTCGACATGGCCGGCAAATTCATCCGCATCGACGACCAGTGCCGCACCTCGATGCGCGGCATCTTCGCCATTGGCGACGTCACCGGCGAGCCGATGCTGGCGCACCGGGCGATGGCGCAGGGCGAGATGGTCGCCGAGATCGTTGCCGGCCACAAGCGCAGCTGGGACAAGCGTTCGATACCCGCCGTTTGCTTCACCGATCCCGAACTGGTGACCGCTGGTCTTTCGCCGGAAGAAGCCAAGGCGCTCGGCGGCGAGATCAAGATCGGCATGTTCCCGTTCGCGGCCAACGGCCGGGCGATGACGAAGCTGGGCGAGGACGGCTTTGTCCGCGTCTTGGCCCGCGCCGACAACCATCTGGTGCTCGGCATCCAGGCGGTCGGGCAGGGTGTGTCGGAACTGGCGGCGGCGTTCGGGCTGGCGCTGGAGATGGGCGCGCGGCTGGAGGACATCGCCGGCACCATCCACGCGCATCCGACGCAGGGCGAGGGATTCCAGGAAGCAGCGCTGAAGGCGCTGGGACACGCGCTGCATATTTAATTCGCGATGGCGCAAAAGCGGTGATGCCGGCGGGACAGCGCCCCCCTCTGTTCTGCCGGACATCTCCCCTCAAGGGGGGAGATTGGCAGTTTCGGGCAACCTGCCTCTTCCAAAACTTTCAAAAATTGGCGAAATCTAAGATGACAGCCGATCTCCCCCCTAGAGGGGGAGATGCCCGGCAGGGCAGAGGGGGGGCACTGTCCCGCCCGCCTCTCCACAAGAGAGACACGCCGCTTCACCCCGCCAGCCGACTCACCATTTCGTGCTGGGCATAGGCGCGGCCAAAACGGTTGGCTAGAAACGCGTCCAGCGCGATGTCTTCCTGCTTGATGAAGCCGGTCGCCGGCAGGCTGCCGTCGGCCAGCATGTCGAGCACGGCGCAGATGCCGGACGCCGTGGTGATCTGGATGGCGCTGCGCACCACCTGGCCGATACGCTGGGAATAGACCTTGTTGGCGTAGGTCTCCTGCAGCAGGCGGCCGTTCTTGCGGCCGGAGACGGTGACGAAGACGATGACGACGTCCTGCAATGTCGCCGGCAGGGCGCTTTCAAAAATGTCCTTCAGCACGTCGCGGCGATGGCGCAGGCCGAGGTCGTTGAGCAGCGCCTTCATGATCGCGGCGTGGCCGGGGTAGCGAATGGTGCGGTAGTTGAGCGTGCGCACCTTGCCCTTCAGCGTCTCGGCCAGTGTGCCGAGGCCGCCGGAGGTGTTGAATGCCTCGTAGGTGACGCCGTCGAGCGAGAACTCCTCGCGCTCTTCCAGCGGCGGCACCTCGACCAGCTCGCCTTCGACGATCGCCTCGCAGGGCTCGCAATATTCGTTGATGACGCCGTCGGTGCTCCAGGTGAGATTGTAGTTCAGCGCGTTGGACGGGTATTGCGGCAGGGCGCCGACGCGCATGCGCACGCTTTCCAGCGAATCGAACCGGCTGGCGAGATCGTTGGCGACGATCGAGATGAAGCCCGGCGCCAGGCCGCATTGCGGAATGAAGGCGCTTCTGCCCGAACGCGCCAATTCCTTGACGCGGCGGGTCGAGACGACGTCCTCGGTCAGGTCGAGATAGTGCACGCCGGCACTGGCCGCCGCCTCGGCGATGCGGGTGGTCAGATGGAAGGGAGCGGCGCTGAGCACCGCGAATTTGCCGGCGAGTGCGGCTTCAAGCGTGCCGGACGCTTCGATGTCGAGCTCCAGCGTCGCAACCGTGGCCGGGACTTCGGCCGCTGCGAGCTGTGCTGCCGAGCGGTCGACGAGCGTGACCTGATAATCTCCCGTGGCGGCGAGCATCTCGGCAATGGTCGAGCCGATCTTGCCGGCGCCGACAACGACAATTTTCTTCATGACAAATCCCTCACTGGTTGTGAGCACAGATTCGCAGCTTGCCCGTCGAAAGGAAGCGTGGTTCTGTACGAAACGAACCCATTGATTGGTCAGTCCGCCGAGAAGAATCGTCGAAATGCTCAGCGATGCCGAACAGACCCTGCTTTCGCTGCTGCGCGAGAATGCGCGCGCCTCGACCGCCGAGCTGGCGCGGCGGCTTGGCGTCTCGCGGACAACCGTGCAGAGCCGGATCGAACGGCTGGAGCAGCGCGGCATCATATCAGGCTACGGCGTGCGGCTGGCGCCGGATTATGAGCAGGGGCTGGTGCGGGCGCATGTGCTGCTCACCGTGACGCCCAAGCTTGCCGACAAGGTGGTGCGCGGCCTGCGCGGTTTGGCGACGGTCAGGACGCTGCATTCGGTCAGCGGCAATTTCGACATGATCGTCATCGTCGATGCGCCATCAATCCGCGACCTCGACATGCTGCTCGATCAGATCGGCGCCATGGATGGAGTCGAGCGGACGCTGTCGTCGATCATCCTGTCGACGCGGATAGATAGGTGAGGGGACCTCTCAACCCAAGCTGGGCTTGAACAGCACCAGCCGTTTCGCCGGCTAATCCGTAGCCAGCGGAAAACGCACCACCACCGCAAGTCCCGGTCGGCAATCCTCGAGCGTGATCGATGCGCCGTGCAGATCGGCGATGGCCCGGACAAGGCTGAGCCCGAGGCCGCTGCCTGATGTCGAGCGGCTGTGGTCCAGCCGGTAGAGCCGCTGGAACACTTTCTCGCGCTCTGCCGCCGGAATGCCGGGACCGTTGTCGGCGACGCCCGCAACGACGCGTTCGTCCTGGCGCGCCACCGACAGCTTTATCGTCGTGCCCGATGGACAATGGCGCAACGCGTTCTCGACCAGATTGGCGAACATCTGCGTCAGCAGCTCGCGATCGCCATGGATCCGGTCCGTCGTTTCCTGTGGTTGCGCCAACGACAGCGACTTTCCGTCGTCCTCGGCAACATCGGCATAGATCTCGGCGATGGTTTGCAGCACCTCGCCCAGATCGACATCGGTGAACCGCGCCCGGCGGGCGCCGGCCTCGATCTGCGCGATGCGCAGCAGGGCATCGAAGGTCTCGTTGATCTGCAGGCTCTCGGCATGCGCCTCCGCCAGTTCAGCGGCGATTTTCCGGCCCGACAGGTTCTTTTCCGACGCGGTGTCGAGGATCATCTGCAACCGGTTGAGCGGCGTCTTCAGATCGTGGGCGATGTTGGCGCTGACCTGTTTCATGCCTTCGACCAGCGCCGACAGGCGGTCGAGCGCGGCATTGACCTGGCTGGAGACGATGTCGATGTCGTCGCCCTTGCCGGTCAGCGGAATGCGGGTGTCCAGCCGTCCATGCGAGACATCCGCCATGGTGGCGGCGATGCCGTCGAGACGGCGCTGGACGCGCGAGGCGAGCAGGGCGCCGCCGGCGACCGCCAGCCCGGTGATGATCAGGGTTCCCCAGCCAAAGCTCATCAGCACGATCCTCTCCAGCTCCTCCGTCTCGGAAAGGCTGAAGGCGACGGTCAGCGTGTTGCCGCCGACCGGGCCGGAATAGGCGCGGTACTCGGC
>NZ_RZPL01000180.1:0-8722 GCF_004022805.1 Mesorhizobium sp. M7A.F.Ca.CA.002.04.1.1
GTCCCGACTCGAGCGCTGCCTTGGAAACGAACGTCACCGACGAGTTGGTCCTGGCCTTGCCATAGGCGCCGAACATCGGCCGGTAATGCATCGGCTGCGGCGTCGGGATCGAGGCGTTGGGGTCGCCCATCGGGGCTGCGGCGATCATGCCGCCGATCAGCACCATGTCCGGCTTGACGCCGAAGAAGGCCGGGTTCCACAGCACCAGGTCGGCGCGTTTGCCAACCGCGATCGAGCCGATGTCTTTCGACAGCCCATGCGCGATGGCCGGGTTGATCGTGTATTTGGCGATGTAGCGGCGGACGCGGAAATTGTCGTTGTTGCCGGTCTCCTGCGGCAGCGAGCCGCGCTGGCGTTTCATCTTGTCGGCGGTCTGCCAGGTCCGGATCGCGACTTCGCCGACGCGGCCCATGGCCTGCGAATCCGACGAGATGATCGAGAAGGCGCCGATGTCGTGCAAAATGTCTTCCGCCGCGATGGTCTCCTTGCGGATGCGGCTTTCGGCAAAGGCGATGTCTTCGGGGATCGACGGCGACAGATGATGGCAGACCATCAGCATGTCGAGATGCTCGGCCAGCGTGTTGACCGTGTAGGGCCGCGTCGGATTGGTCGAGGACGGGATGACGTTGGGCAGGCCGCAGACCTTGATGATGTCGGGCGCGTGGCCGCCGCCGGCGCCCTCGGTGTGGAAGGCGTGGATGGTGCGGCCCTTGATGGCGGCGACCGTGTTCTCGACAAAGCCGGATTCGTTCAGTGTGTCGGTGTGGATCATCACCTGCACGTCGTAATCGTCGGCGACCGACAGGCAGCAATCGATGGCCGCCGGCGTCGTGCCCCAGTCCTCGTGCAGCTTCAGCGAGCAGGCGCCGCCCAGCACCATTTCCTCGAGCGCGGCGGGCAGCGAGGCATTGCCCTTGCCCGACAGGCCGATGTTCATCGGAAAGGCGTCGAAGGACTGGATCATGCGGGCCATGTGCCATGGCCCCGGCGTGCAGGTGGTGGCCAGCGTGCCGTGCGCCGGGCCCGTGCCGCCGCCGAGCATGGTGGTGATGCCTGACATCAGCGCTTCCTCGATCTGCTGCGGGCAGATGAAGTGGATATGCGCGTCGAAGCCGCCTGATGTCAGGATCTTGCCTTCGCCGGCGATGATCTCGGTGCCGGGGCCGATGATGATGGTGACGCCATCCTGCGTGTCCGGATTGCCGGCCTTGCCGATGGCCGCGATGCGCCCGTCGCGAAGCCCGACATCGGCCTTGAAGATGCCTGCACTGGCATCGATCACCAGCGCGTTGGTGATCACGGTATCGACGGCGCCTTGCGCCCTGGAAACCTGGCTCTGGCCCATGCCGTCGCGGATCACCTTGCCGCCGCCGAATTTCACCTCTTCGCCATGGATGGTGAGATCCTTCTCGACCTCGATGAACAGTTCGGTGTCGGCAAGCCGTACTCTGTCGCCGACCGTCGGGCCGTACATCTGCGCGTAGGCGGCGCGGGTAATTCTGGCCATCAGCGATTGCTCCCGAAATGCGGTTTGCCGAAATGCGGTTGGATTGAAGCGCGGCTGCACATTGCTGCCATCCTATGGTCACGCAATGACCTGCTGGGCGACACCTTCTGATCCCATTTGGCGGTTGAGGTTAGGGCGTCACCCCAGACCGACCGTTTGCCAATCGATGGAAAGGAAAATCCATGCGCAAAACGATAGTTCTTGCCGCCGCCGCCAGCCTGATGCTGGCGGGCGCCGCCAGTGCCCAGGAGCAACCCGCGCCACAGCCCGCTCCGGCGCCGGCAACGCCTGCTCCAGCCACGCCCCAGGCTCAGCCCGCGGTGCCGACGATCCAGAGCGTCAACATCGTCGACATCACCGAGTTGCCAAAGGACACCCAGACGCAGGTCAACCAGGTGATCGCCCAGCGCGGCGATGACGGCTTGAAGAAACTGCGCAGCTCGATCGACGCCACACCCAAGGTCAAGTCGGCGCTCGAGGCCAAGGGAATGACCTCGGCGCAGGTGGTCGCAGCCAGTATGGAACCCAATGGCGCACTGACCCTGATCACCAAGAAGGCGAGCTGACGCCACGGCATGGCGGGCCGGCATCCGGCCGGCCGGCCGCATCGGGAAAGGAACCTTCGCCGGGCGGGATTCGTTTTGTTCTTTTCGCGCTAACCCGCGCCCCGAAACGATTTCTCTCAGGAGCGAGCGATGGCGATCACTTCTTTCTCGACCAGAATGCAGGCAGTCGCCGCCATGACGTTCCTGGCGGCGGCTGGTGCTGCTGCCGGACTGAAGGCGCAAGGACTGGAAAGCACGGAGACCGTCAATCGCATCGTCGGCTCGCAGGTCAAGCAGGAAGAGGCCAAGGCCAACACTGAGGCCGGCAACGTCAACACGGCGATCGACCGCACGCGTGAAAACATCGGCACGGTGCGCAAGACATCCAAGCTCGACAAGGTCGACATCGTGTTCCTCACCGATGCCGCGCGCAGCGAAGGCGGCCCGCCGCCGGAGATCGAGGCCAAGGTCAAGCAGCATCAGGACGACATTACGGAGCTGCGCAAGGAGATCGAGGCCAACGCGCTGCTGTTCAACGCCATCGAATCGCGGCGCGTGCAGGCGCAGGATGTCCTCGCCGTCGAATTCGACAATCCCGGAAAGATCGTCATCTACGCCGCGGCCAAGCCATCGAACTGAGCTGAGCGCGCCGGAAGATCTCACAGCTTGCCCATCACCTTCTGCTGAAATCCGTAGACCTCGCGCTTGCCGCCGAGCGGCACCAGCGTGACGTCGCGCTCCTGGCCCGGCTCGAAGCGCATGGCCGTGCCCGCGGCAATGTCGAGGCGCATGCCCCTGGCGCGCTCACGGTCGAATTTCAGCCCCTCATTGGTCTCGAAGAAATGGTAGTGGCTGCCGACCTGGATCGGCCGGTCGCCGCTGTTGGCGACTTTCAGGGTGACGGTCTGCAGGCCCTTGTTGAGCTCGATGTCGCCGCCCACCGTGATGATTTCACCGGGGATCATGGTCACCCTCACACGATGCCGAAGGCGAGACCGATGCCGATCGCCGCGCAGGCGGCACCGGCAGCGCGGGCCAGGCCACGAAACCGGATGCCGAGACCGAGACCGGTGGCGATGCCGGTGGCATGCAGCAACAGCGTGGCGGTGGCAAAGCCGGCCATGTATTCAAGCCCGCCGGCATTCTCCGGCACCTCGGTGCCATGCGCGTGGCCGTGGAAAAGTGCGAACAGGCCGATGATGGCGACGCCGGCCGAGACCGGCAGATCGATCGCCAGCGCCACCAGCAGTCCGAGTGTCACGACCGATGCCAGTATGCCCGGTTCGACGAAGGGCAGCGGCATATGCAGCATGCCCAGCGCGCCGCCGACCACCATGACGCCGACAAAGGCAGCCGGCCAGGCAAGAACCGCCTTGCCGCCCTTGAGCGCCGCCCACAGCCCGACCGCGATCATCACCGTCATGTGATCGAGGCCGGAGAGCGGGTGCATGAAGCCGGCCGTGAAGGAGGAGGTGGTGCCCAGGCCGACATGGGCATAGGCCGGCAGGGCGGCGGCCAGCAGCAGGATCGCCGACAGGCAGAGGCGTTTGGCGGATATCATTCTGTTTGCCTTTCGTTTTGCTCGGTCTGGTGTTCACGCCGCCTTGCGGGGGCCGCAGCCTTCGGCCTTGAGTACGCGTTTGCTCGACGCAGGATATTTCTTCAGCATCGCTGCCGGGCGGATCGGCCGCGCCGAAAAACCACCACCGCAATTGGGGCAGATGCCGCCCAACACCTGTTCCACGCATCCGGCGCAAAAGGTGCACTCGAAGGTGCAGATCAGCGCATCCGTCGCCTCGGGCGGCAGGTCCTTGTCGCAGCATTCGCAGTTGGGACGCAGCTCCAGCATCCTGTCCTCCTCAACGGATCGGTTCGTGCACGGTCACCAGCTTGGTGCCGTCGGGAAACGTCGCCTCGACCTGCACGTCATGGATCATCTCGGCGATGCCTTCCATGACTTGCGCGCGGCTGACGACATGAGCGCCGGCTTCCATCAGTTCGGCGACCGGACGGCCGTCGCGGGCGCCTTCGACGACGAAATCGGTGATCAGCGCAATCGCTTCCGGATGGTTGAGCTTGACGCCGCGTTCGAGCCGCTTGCGCGCCACCATCGCCGCCATGGCGATCAGCAGCTTGTCCTTTTCCCTCGGCGTCAGGTTCATGCGTTTCCCTGGATTGGTAGAGGCAGGCCTATAGTGACCATAATTTGGGCAACCCCGCCCTTCCGTTGAGCAATTCGACGAGTGGAACCAGCCGCTGGCGCAGTCGGTAGCCATCCCCGGCGTAGAGCCTCGCAAGAAGCTTGCCAGATTTCTTCACGCACCAGGCGCTGGCGCTGCCCTGGTCGCCGACGATCTCCAGAACCGGATCGAGCAGGGCTTCGGCGCGCGGCGACACCAGAAGCAATGTCGCCACCGCGATCGCGCCGCCGGCAACCGCCGGGCGATCGAGCGTTGCGGCGATATCGGGCCCGATGCGGAAATCCTCGGCATGAACGAGGGCGCCATCCTGACGCACACGCCAGCGGTCATGGAAGTTGCCCTGCGTGGCGCGTTCGCCCATCGCCAGGCGGCCGAAGACGGCGGCTTCCAGCACCAGCGCCTCGGCGCCGACGGCAAGCTCGACGTTGAGCGTACGGGCAAAGGCCGCCCTGTCGAAGACGATGGTTTCCTGCGGCAGCCAGGCGATGCGGCCGTTTTCGCCTACCGACAAATTGACCCGCACTTCGGCATGGTCGGATGCCGCCCGGTAGATCTTCTCGCAGGCCTGCGTGGTGATCGATGCCGAAGCGGCCGCGCCGACATCCACGTCCCAGGCGATACGGTCGCCGCCCGTCATTCCGCCGGCGGTGTTGATCAGCACCGCTTCGAGCGGATCGGCCGAGACGGCCGGCATTCTTATCTTGGCGGCGCCGTCCTGATAGAGGCGCCGCAGGCGCGTGCGGCCCTCGCCAAGCGCGCAGGAAAGCCGCGCCACGCCCGCAACGCGCTGCGTCGAAATCCCGCCATGTTCGCCCATATCCATGCCTGCACGTTAAGCACTCCGGCGGCTTTGTCGATATGGAGTTCGATATAGCTTGTTGCTTGACAACGTTTCGGTTTCTATAGAGGGAACCACCTTGGTACGGTCATGCTGCGCTTGGCGGGGGTATTAAACGACGACGGCGGCTTGATACCAGGAGAAAAAGGGGCGCTGCTCAGTCGGCGTCGGGAAACGCGAGATAGTGGGGAAGGAACCGAATGGCCGACCAGCTGGCAACGGATATCATCGCGAAGATCAAGGCTCATGCCGAGCCGGGCGGCGAAGAAATCACCACCACCACCGAATTGACCTCGCTTGGCATCCATTCGCTCGAGCTGACGGAGATTATCTTCGATCTTGAGGAAGAGTATGGCATCGAGATCGAGATGAACACGGTCGACGCCTGGAGCAATCTGAAGAACGTCGGCGACATGGTCGAAGCTGTGCGCGCGCTGATCGCGAAAAAAGCCTGAACTGAATGCGGCAGCGCGTTGTCATCACCGGCATGGGCGGCATTTGCGGGCTCGGCACCAGCGCGCCCGCGATCTGGAACGAGATGCGCGCCGGCCGCTCGGCCATCGGCCAGATCACAAGTCCCCAACTGCATGATCTGAAGGTCAAGGTCGGCTGCGAAATCAAGACGCTTCCCGATCACGGCATCGACCGCAAGCAGACCGTGTCGATGGACCGCTTCAGCCTGCTGGCGACGATCGCAGCCAGGGAAGCCATGCAGCACGCCGGCCTGGTCTCGACTGAAGCCACCACCTATCGGATGGGCACCGTCGTCGGCGTCGGCGTCTGCGGCTGGGAGGCGATCGAAGAGAGCTATCGCGCCATACTGGTCGAGGGCAAGAACCGCGCTGGCATCTTCACCGTGCCAAAGGTCATGCCAAGCGCGGCCTCTGGCCATGTCAGCATGAATCTGGGCCTGCGCGGCCCGGTCTTCGGCGTCACCTCGGCCTGTTCGTCGTCCAACCACGCCATCGCCTCGGCTGTCGACCAGATCAGACTTGGCCGCGCCGATGTGATGGTCGCCGGCGGCACCGATGCGCCGCTGGTCTGGGGCATCCTGAAGGGCTGGGAAGCACTGCGCGTGCTGGCGCCCGACACCTGCCGGCCATTCTCGGCCGACCGCCAGGGACTGTCACTCGGCGAGGGCGCCGGCATGGCGGTCCTGGAGACGTATGAGCACGCCATGGCGCGCGGCGCCACCATCCTTGCCGAGGTCGCCGGCGCCGGCCTCTCCGCCGACGCCTCCGACATTGTCGCGCCGACCGTCGAAGGGCCGACGGCGGCCATGCGCGCCTGCCTGGCCGATGCCGGCTTCAATCCCGAGGATGTCGACTACCTCAATGCCCATGGCACCGGCACCAAGGCCAACGACCAGATCGAGACGGCAGCGATCAAGCGCGTCTTCGGCGACCATGCCTACAAGCTTTCGGTGTCGTCGACCAAGTCGATGCACGCCCATTGCCTCGGCGCATCGGGTGCGCTGGAGATGATCGCCTGCGTGATGGCGATCCGCGAAGGCATCGTGCCGCCGACGGCCAATTTTCGTGAGGCCGATCCCGATTGCGACCTCGACGTCACGCCGAATGTGCCGCGCGAGCGCAAGGTGCGCGCCGCGATCAGCAACGGCTTCGCGTTCGGCGGCACCAATGCCGTGCTGGCCTTCAAGGCTGCCTGATCTAAGGGGCGGGCGGATCTGCCCCAGGCAGGCCATTCCGTTGACTGTCCGTGCACGATGAAACCCTTCGCCGCCATATTGATCGTGCCGTGCGCCGCGTCTAATCCTTGGCCGACCCGCCAAAACCGCGCCGCTCGGCGCGAATCCTCATCCAGGAGTTTCCATGGCAGACCTGTCCGCCTTTCCGATCGCAACGCGTTGGCCGGCCAAGCATCCGGACCAGCTCCAGCTCTATTCGGCGACAACGCCGAACGGGGTGAAGATATCGATCGCCCTGGAGGAACTCGGCCTTCCTTACGAGCCGCATTGGGTCAACATCGGCCAGAACGAAAGCTGGACACCGGAATTCCTGTCGCTCAATCCCAACGGCAAGATACCGGCGATCATCGATCCCAACGGCCCGGACGGCCAGCCGATCGGCCTGTTCGAATCCGGCGCCATCCTGCTCTACCTTGCTGAAAAGACCGGCCTGCTCATGCCCATTGATGGCGCGCGCCGCTACGAGACCATCCAGTGGGTGTTCTTCCAGATGGCCTCGGTCGGGCCAATGTTCGGCCAGGTCGGCTTCTTCCACAAATTCGCCGGCCGCGAAATCGCCGACAAACGCCCTCTGGAGCGCTATCGCGACGAGTCAAAGCGACTGCTCGGCGTGCTCGACGGCCGGCTGAAGGGGCGCAAGTGGATCATGGGCAATGACTACACCATCGCCGACATCTCGCTGCTCGGTTGGGTGCGCAACCTGATCGGATTCTACGAAGCACGCGAACTCGTCGGCTTTGACGATTTCGCCCATCTGGGAACATGGCTGGAGCGCGGCCTGGCGCGGCCGGCGGTGCAAAAAGGCCTGACCATCCCGGCCAAGGGATAGAAAAACCAGCCTCCGAAGCGCGGCTATTTCGCCTTCGCTTTGGCTTTCGAACCGCCTTTGCCCATGACGGAAGCGGCGAGCGACGCAGCACCTCGGGCGGCGACCATGACCGCGCCGGCAGCGACGTTGGCTGTGGCCTTGGCCGTGCGCATCGCACTGCCGCCCAAGGAGTCGCTGGAACTCGCGGGCTTCTTCGGCTTTGCGGCTTTTGGCGCGGCTTTCGCTGCGGCCGGCACCACTTTCTTCGGCGCTGCCTTGCCGAAAGCCGGCTTGGCGTCCTTCGAACGGCCTGTCATTGCCGGGCCGGCGCCGGTTTTGGATTGGGTCGCCTTGCCCTTGGCGGGCGCAGGCTTTTTTGCCTTGGTTGCCATTGGACCGAATCCCTCTTTTGGCACAATTGTCGTGTCGGGATAACGGCCTGAAAGTCTTAAAGTTCCCCTTGCACAATCCGTCGAATCAAGCGGAAAGGCCGATCACCAGATCGGCGGCACTGCGCCGCGCGAGCACGCGCTCGATGTTGGGCAGGTCGTTGGAAGCGATCCAGGCGCGCGCATCTTCATCGGAGCGGCCATGCTCGTGCCAGCGCTCCATCAGGCGGCGCTCGAGCTCGTTGCGCGGCACGTCGACGAAGATCGAGAAATCGAACAGCGGCGCCAGCCGCGACCACGGCTCTTCGTCGAGCAGCAGGTAATTGCCTTCGACCAGGATGAACTTGGTTTCTGTGGCGACGATCGAGGCTGCGGCGCGCGACAGTTCCATGTTGCGGTCGAAGACCGGAATGGCGATGTCGGGTTCACCGGCACGGATACGCTTCAGCAAGGCCTCAAAACCGGCAAAGTCGAAGGTTTCCGGCGCGCCCTTGCGCGCGCGCAGACCGCGCCGCTCGAGCACGGCGTCGTCATAGTGGAAGCCGTCCATCGGTACGACCTCCGCTGCCCCTTCGGGCAGCAGTTCATGCAGCCTTGCCGACAGCGTCGACTTGCCGGCGCCCGGTGGACCGGCAATGGCGACGATGAAGCGGTTTGCCTTGCCGGCGCGTTTGAAGATGGTGGCGGCGAGATGGGCGATTTCGGACATGAGAGCCTCTCTGGCAG
>NZ_RZPL01000181.1:0-8720 GCF_004022805.1 Mesorhizobium sp. M7A.F.Ca.CA.002.04.1.1
GTGTGAAAACCGTTCGAATGGGCAGAGATGCCGCGCATGGCGTGCATCGAGACAGGCCGCCCCTTGATCGTCTCGTGGCGGCGCCCGGCCCAGTCGGTCCAGGCGATCGGCAATTCGATCGTCTGTTCGAAGGCGACATGGGCGAGTTCGGCGGCGATCCTGCGGATCGTGTCGGCGGCAATGCCGCAGCGCTCGGCGACCGAGTCCGGTGCGTAACTCTCATCGAGGTAGCGGTCGGCGATCAGCTGGAACACCGGGACGCAGCGGCGCCCGCCGATCGTGAAGCTGCCGGTCAGCGCCGGTTTCGCACCGGCATCGGCGGCGCTGACCGGTGTCTTCGCCACCCTGTCCCAAGCCAGCGGATTGCCGTCGGCATCGCGCACGAACAGCCCGTCATCGGCAGCACCTGGCTCCTGCACGACGAGAACATGGGCATTGGTGTAGCGCAGCAGATACTCGAGATCGACGCGACCCGCCTTGAGCAATTCGTGGATGAGGGCGAACACGAACAGGCCGTCTGTTCCGGGCCGGATGCCGATCCAGTCATCGGCAATGGCATTGTAGCCGGTGCGGCACGGATTGATCGAGACGACCTTGGCGCCGCGCGCCTTGAGCTTGCCGAGACCGATCTTGATCGGGTTGGAATCGTGATCCTCGGCGACACCGAATAGCATGAAATACCGGGTGTTGTCCCAGTCGGGCTCGCCGAACTCCCAGAACGAACCGCCGATCGTATAGAGGCCGCCGGCCGCCATGTTGACCGAACAGAAGCCGCCATGGGCGGCGAAGTTCGGCGTACCGAACTGGCTCGCCCACCAGCCGGTCAGCGACTGCGACTGGTCGCGGCCGGTGAAGAAGGCGAGTTTCCTGGGGTCGGTCCGGCGGATGTTCGACAGCCGTTCCGTAGCGATAGAAAACGCCTCCTCCCACTCGATCTCGCGGAACTCGCCGGAGCCGCGCGGGCCGGCGCGCAGCAATGGCTTCTTCAGCCTTGCCGGGCTGTAATGCTGCATGATGCCGGAGCTGCCCTTGCCGCAGATCACGCCGCGATTGACCGGGTGGTCCTTGTTGCCGTTGATGTAGCGGACCTTGCCATCCTTGATGTGTACATCGATTCCGCAGCGGCAGGCGCACATGTAGCAGGTCGTCTTGGCGATGCTGTCGGAAACGGCAGGCGAGGTGTCGACGCCGTCGCCTTCATCGGGCGCTCGCGTGTCGGCAAGCGGGCGTTGCGATGGTGCCGAATTCGCGCCGCGCGGCGGTCCCTGCATCATGATCCGGTGGCGCCTGTACGGCGCATGGATTTGGCCCGCGTCTTCGGCCCGGGGCCGCGCATATAGTGCTCTTCCGGGTGATAGCGATCGCCGGCCAGCCGCCGCCTTAAGCCGCGGGTCCAATGCGCAAGCAGGGATCTGAGCCGCCCGATCATTCTGCTCTCTGCGATCTTTCGGCGAATTTTTTCTAACTTCGCCGGAAAACTTAGAATAAAGGTATCGATCTGTCTAATCAGTTGTTCTTGTAAATTCGATCGATATTGGTTCTTAATGTGGACATGACCCTGGATCAGTTGCGGATTTTCGTCGCCGTCGCCGAGCGCGGCCACATGACCAAGGCGGCGGAACTGCTGGGCATTTCGCAGTCGGCGGCATCGGCGGCCATCCGGGCGCTTGAAGAACAGCACGGCGTCCACCTGTTCAACCGGGTCGGCCGCAACATCGAGCTTGCCCAGACCGGCCACCGGTTCCTGCCGGAGGCCAAGGCCGTGCTCGAACGGGCCGCCGCCGCCCGCAATGTGCTGGAGCATGTCTCGCAGACCGTCACCGGCAGCCTCTCGATCGCCGCCAGCCAGACCATCGCCAGCTACTGGCTGCCGCGCCGGCTGGCTTCCTTCCATGAAGCCTATCCGGCCGTCAGGCTGAGCGTCTCCATCGGCAACACCAGGCAGGTTGAGGCCAATGTCCTCGATGGCGCGGCGGATCTCGGCCTGGTCGAGGGGCGCACCGAGTCCGACATCCTGCGCCGCACCAAGGTCGACGTCGACAGGCTGATGCTGGTGGTTGCCAGCACGCATCCGGAGATCGCCGAAGTTGCGCCCGGCCACTCCGACATCAAGGACCTGCGCTGGATCATCCGCGAGGGCGGTTCGGGCACACGCGAAGTGCTGGAGGATCTGGCGCGCCACGAAGGCATTTCGCTCGCCGACTTGCAGATTTTTTTGGTGCTGCCGAGCAACGAGGCTATCCGCCAGGCGGTCGAGGCGGGAGCCGGCGCCACCATCATTTCGGAGCTTGTCGTGGCCCGCGCCGTGGCTGAAGGCAGTCTCAGATCCGTGCCGCTCGAATTGCCGAAACGCGACTTCGCCATGATCACCCATCGCGATCGCCAGGCAAGCCTGGCCCAGATGGCGCTTAAGGCGCATCTCGACGGCAAGGCGGATGCCCCGTCGGCGGGCTAGAGTATCAGAGTTTGCGGCTTTGCCGTTGGCTCGGAGGTCTTGGTACTTTGTATCGAGTGGCTGATTGAAACGCCTCACCACGACCTTCCTCCCCAGATGGGCTCGCTAGCGCTGTCCGCCTCGACGCCCAGCCGTCACTCTGGCAATCCGGCGTCCCGCAGCGCGCTTCCCAGAGTCTCCGCGAGCGCTGGCGCACAGCGCACGCCAGCAAATTGGCGGCTGTAGCGGAAGCCCGGCTGAAGCTCGCGCACGCGCGCGGCGGCGGCCCTCGCTTCGTCCAGCCGGCCGAGTTTGGCGAGCGCAGCGGTCAGTTGCACGTAGGTGATGCTGTGTGCCGGATTGGCTTGAACGGACTTGTAGGCTGCGCGACAAGCTTCTTCGTAACGCCCGCGCAGCAAATGGCTCATTGCTTGGGCGTCAAACGCGGCCCAAGCCCACGAATCGAACGGGCTTAGCCGGATACCCTTCTCGCTCCATTCTATCGCGCGCTCTGCTTCGCCGGCCCATCCGAGAACGACGCTGCCAAGAATGTAAGTCAGCGCCGATGACGGGCTAATGGCGAGGGCTGCGTCTAATGCCGTGAATGCAGCGGCGCGATCATGCACGAGATCGTATGCGTCGAGACTCTCTGGGCGCTTCCGCCTGACACGTTCAATTTCCGCTTTTCGCAAGCTTGGAGCAATCGCGCCCACCGCTGATAGCGCGATTTCGTCCTGAAGCGCGAAAATGTCCTCCGAACTGCGGTCGTAGCGCTCGGCCCACACGTGCGCGCCGGTCGATGCATCGATCATCTGAGCGGTTACGCGCACACTACCGCCAGCTTTGCGCACGCTGCCTTCGAGGACATATCGTACGCCAAGCTCGCTGCCGACCTGCTTCACGTCCACGGCGCG
This sequence comes from Mesorhizobium sp. M7A.F.Ca.CA.002.04.1.1, assembly GCF_004022805.1. Taxonomy (NCBI): domain Bacteria; kingdom Pseudomonadati; phylum Pseudomonadota; class Alphaproteobacteria; order Hyphomicrobiales; family Phyllobacteriaceae; genus Mesorhizobium; species Mesorhizobium sp. M7A.F.Ca.CA.002.04.1.1. The sequence continues at coordinate 3,349 of NZ_RZPL01000181.1, forward strand.
GCCTTTGTAAGCGAAGGTCGAGTTTCGCGCGATAACGAAAAGCCATTTTATGCGTGCCAGGCCGGTGATGATGTCATCGACCATTCCATCGGCGAAGTACTCCTGTTGCGGATCTCCGCTCAAGTTCGAGAACGGCAGGACCGCCACGGAAGGCTTCTCAGGCAAGGTCGGCGCCGACGCGGTGCGGGCGGCTGCAAAACGATCAGGGACACTCGTCGCAACAGCCGGTCCTACATAGCGATAGCCTCGGCGCGGCAGTGTTTCGATCCAGCTCTCAGCATCCGCTGCGTCGGCCAATACCCGGCGCAAGGCCGCGATCTGGACCGTCAGGTTGTTGTCGGCAACCGCCAATTTGCCCCAGCCGGCTTCGACCAGCGCGTCTTTGGATACCGGTACGCCCGCGTTTTGGAGCAGCAAACGCAGAAGCGAAACGGCGCGTTGCCCAAGCATGGTTGGCTCGGTGCCGTGATACAAAATGCCCGCCACCTGATCGAGACGGAACGGGCCAAACTGATAAAGGTCGCCTCCGATTGTCATCCAACGCTTTTAGCAAATTTTTGGGAACGAATTCACGACTTTCCCGGCATCGACGGCCAATGTCGCACAGGTGCTTGCCGGAAGTAAGCACCCAGTCAAAGGAGGATCCTATGAGCGCCAATGCCATTATTCGCATGCCCGACGAGAAGAAGGGGATCATGCTGCGTGGTCAACCTATGGTCTTCCTCGTCACCGGCGAAAACACCAAGCACACGAGCATGTTCGACTGGACGATCCCAGCGGGATTCGCCACCGGACGGCATGTTCACCGTGTGCAGGAAGAGACGTTCTACCTGCTCGAAGGCGAGTGTGCGTGGCATGTCGGCGACAAGACGGTTCGCGCAACGCCCGGAACCTATCTGTTCATTCCACCGGGAGTGCCGCACGACATCACGAATGTCAGTGAGAGACCCGCCCGCGTGCTGATGACCGTCTCTCCGCCTGGCCACGAACGCTACTTCGAAGAACTTGCCAAACTCGCGGCGCAGGGTGCGCCGGACCCAAAAGCCCTCGCTGAGCTGCGGAACCGCTACGATACTGACCAGCTCTCGACTTTGACGACACGCGGGTAGGCATCTGTCACGGCGGCCCCACGACAGCTTCTGGCCCATTGCGACATATCGCGCTGGCGCACGAGCTTGGTCGCTATCGGCGCAAAGCGGACGTGATCTTCATCGCATCACGCCGAAGGTTATGGGTACACGACCTGGCCTAAAGCGGATCAGTAATCTCTGAAAAGCTGGACCGCTCGAAGAAAGCCTCAGCCGAACTTGCGTTGCGCATCCAGCGCCAGGCCAAGTCCGACCGAGCCGAACATGTCGCCTTCGATGACGGATGCCTGCGGCACCAGCGACAGGATCTCTCGTTTGGCCAGCGGGATCGCGGTCGATCCGCCGGTCAGGAACACCGCGGTGATGTCGGACGGCTTCACCTCAGCGTCCCTGATAGTCTGCCCGACCGTTGCGGTGACCCGCTCGATGTCCCTGGCAATCGTCGCGTCGAGCCCGCTGCGCGTGATTTCGGCGGTGAACTCCGCACCCGGCAGCTTCACAGCGACCTCTGCGGATGACCTGTCGGTCAGCTCTATCTTGGCCTTCTCGACACGTGCGGCCAGCGCGTGTCCGTAGCGGTGTTCGACGACGTGGATGAAACGGTCGACGAGGTCGGCGCGCTCGGCCTCGTAGCGGATCTGGCGCAGATGCGTCATCGCCTTGGCGGTGTAGACCAGGTTGATGCGCTGCCATGTGGCGAGGTCGATGAAATAGCTTGCCGGCAGGTTGCGCTTGCCGTCCTTGGTCGGCGTCAAATAGCCGAGCTGCGGCATGACATGGGCGATGCTCAGCAGCCGATCGAAATCCGTACCGCCGATATGGACGCCCCGGCTGGCCAGGATGTCGTCCTTGCGGTCGAGCGAACGGGAGCGCTGCGGCGAGACCCGCACGATCGAGAAGTCCGACGTGCCGCCGCCCATATCGATGATCAGCGCCAGTTCCTCGCGTGTCACCTTCTGCTCGTAGTCGAGCGCCGCCGCGATCGGCTCGAACTGGAAAGCGATGTGCTTGAAGCCCTGGGCACGTGCGGCGTTCTCGAGTTCGCTTTGCGCCTTCGCGTCGGCCTCGGCATCGTCATCGACGAATTGCACCGGCCGGCCAAGAACGACGGTCTCGACCGTATCGCCGGCATCGGCTTCCAGCCTCTTCTTGAGATGGCCAAGAAACATGCCGACGATCTCCATGAAGCCGATCGACCGCGATTTGATGCGGGTCTTTTCATGGGCCAGCGAACTGCCGAGCACGCTCTTCAGCGAACGCATCAGCCGGCCTTCGATGCTGTCGGTGTAATTGGCGATGGCCTGGCGGCCAAAGCAGGTGCGGTTGTCCTCGAAGTTGAAGAACACGGCACTGGGCAGCGTGACCTGGCCGTTCTCCAGCGCGACGAGGCGCGGCTGCCCGTTGCGGACCACGCCCACGGTGGAGTTCGAAGTGCCGAAGTCGATGCCGCCGAAGGCTGGTCGCATGACAAGTTCCTGCATTTGTCGTCGGCGAGCCGACAGGCGCCATGAGAAATCGCGCGCTGTCCGGGGACGGGCTGCTCTGCCGAACCGAATTGTTTGTGTCTGCCATTTGGCTGGGGAGCGCGATCTACCGCATGCCTCGGCAAAGGGAAACCACTTTTCGGGGAAAATCCTAATCTCGCCGGAAGATCAGCCTTCCGAGCCAGCCGGTCAGCATGGCCAGCGATATCGCGAAGACGCCGTAGAGGAAGGAATAATTGTGGGCGACACGGAAGATCGACTGCTCGAAACCGGATTTGCGGATTTCGAGCTGGGCCGAGCTTTCCTTGATGAACAGACCGCTCTTGAACAGGAACGCGCGGGCTTTGTGGGTTCCAACCGGCACATTCGGCGCCAGCCTGACGGTGGCGCGGAAAAGGTTCTGCGACAGGAATTGCACGCCGCCGACATTCTCGCTGTAGAGGCCGGTCGCTGACTTGCGCTCCCGCAGTGCTGCCGTGAACTCCTCGATCGTCGCCGGGCTGTCGCCGGCATCGGCGGGCTGCATATAGAGGTTGGAGGCGCCGAGCGACAGCTGCTTGTAGCTGTTGGGTTCGGTGATGTCCTGCAGCGGCCGCGTCGTCGCCACCGAATAGGAGACCGGCACGTTTTCGAAGGTCTCAGAGTCCAGATTGACCCAGACGCCGAGCACCCTGTCCTTGCGGCGCACCACCACCGGTTTGGGCGGACCTTCGAGCACGACGATGACGTCGTAGCGGCCCTGGCGCGCGACGAGTGGATCCGGGTTTTCCAGCGAACCGAAGATGGTCAGATCGGCCCCGGAAAAACCGGCGGTGATCGAGACGTTGTCGGTGGAGAGACCGATCTGGATGCCTTCGGTCAGCGGGACCTGTGCCTTCGCCGGCACGGCGGCCGCAAGCAGCGACAGGACAATGGCGGTTGCGAATGTGCTGCGAGCCTTCATCAGTTGAGGCCCGCGGCAGACAGCGAATAGAGGTTGGGCGGGGTGACGAAAAGATCGATCGCCAATCGTATCGCCACCGCCAGCACCAGCAGTGCCAGCAAGGCCCTGAGCTGCTCGCCGCGCAGCCTCTGGCCGGCCTTGGCACCGTACTGCGCGCCGGCGACGCCGCCCGCCATCAACAGGAAGGCCAGCACGACATCGACTGTCTGGTTGGTGGTGGCGTGGACCAGCGTCGTATAGGCGGAGGTGAAGATGATCTGGAACAGCGAGGTGCCGATGACGACATTGGTCGGCACTTTCAGCAGATAGATCAGTGCCGGCACCATGATGAAGCCGCCGCCGACGCCCATGATCGACGACAGGAAGCCGATGCCGGCGCCAAGCCCAAGTACGGGGATGACGCTGACGAACAGTTTTGACGCCCTGAAGCGCATCTTCAGCGGCAAGCGGTGGATCCAGTTGTGCTGGCCGGATTTCTTCAGCACCGGCGCCGCACCGCTGCGCGCGACGCGCAGCGCATTGACGCTTTCGACCAGCATCAGCCCGCCGACGGTGCCGAGCAGCACGACGTAGAGCAGCGAGATGAACAGGTCGAGCTGGCCGAGCCTGCGCAGGAAGGCGAAGACGTAGATGCCGCCGGTGGAACCGACAATGCCGCCGGCCAGCAACACCCCGCCGAGCTTGAGGTCGAGCGTACCGCGCTTCATGTGCGAAAGGACGCCGGAGACGGAGGAGGCGATGACCTGGTTGGCGCCAGTGGCGACAGCGATCGCCGGAGGGATGTTGTAGAAGATCAAGAGCGGCGTGATGAGGAAGCCGCCGCCGACGCCGAACATGCCCGACAGGAAACCCACCGCCGCGCCCATGGCCAGCAGGACGAAGATATTGACGGAAATTTCCGCGATCGGGAGATAGATGCCCACCCGTCAGTCTCGATCAGTTCTGCCTGTCGGCGAATGCAACCGTTGCGGGCATCTTGGACCGACAAGCCAATTCGTTCTTGCGCCGGAGGTGCTGCGAAGTCAAACCGCGCTACGCCGCCGAAACAAAAAACATCTCAATCAGTTAACAGGCGAATGTGTGGCAAGGGCGTCGTGGAAGCGACGCCTCTGCCGTTATTTGCGCGCCAGCAGTGCCTTCACCAGGTTTTCGTCGACTTCGCCGGTCGCCGCCATCTTGTTGTCGGTCTGGAAAGCCATGATCGCGGTCTTCGTTTTCTGGCCCATCTTGCCGTCGGCGCCGCCGGCGTCGTAGCCGTTCTTGTTGAGAATGCGCTGGATGTTCTGGACGGCCTTCTTCATGTCGATGCTGGCGGTCGTCTGCGGCGCGCCGTCCTGCCAGGACTCGGGAATGTCGGCCGAGTTGGCTGCCGCATCCAGCGGCTTGGCCTTCCACAGCTCGGTCGCGGCGCGGGCGCGCTCGAGCTGCTCGGGCCGCAGCGCATTGGCGATCTCGTCACGCTTGGCCGCCGCATCCTTGTCGCCTGTCTTGGCGACGAGCGCGAACCATTTGTAGGACTCCTCGAGGTTCTGCTTCATGCCGACGCCCTTGGCGGCGAGGATGCCGAGATTGAACTGGCTGTCCTTGACGCCGACGTCGGCCGCCGCCTGGAACCAGTGCGCGGCCGATTCATTGTCGGTCACGCCGTCAGCCGCCATGGCAAACAGCACGGCCAGATTGTGCATGCCGCTGGCGTTGCCCTGTGCCGCGGAAAGCTGGTACCAGGTCTTCGCCTTCTTGATGTCGCGCGCGACGCCGATGCCCTTTTCGTAGAAATTTCCGATACGGTATTCGGCCGGCGGGAAGCCGAGTTCCGCCGATTTCTCGTACCATTTGGCCGCTGCCGCCATGTCTTCC
>NZ_RZPL01000182.1:0-8717 GCF_004022805.1 Mesorhizobium sp. M7A.F.Ca.CA.002.04.1.1
GCGACATTGTGCATCTGGTCGGTGGAGGAACGCACAAGGACATTGAGGCCGAGTTTTGTCGCCGTCTCGCGCAGCCACTCGCCAGACAGATCGTCGCCGCCGACCCAGCGGAAATTGTCCTTGCCCAGCCGCAGCAGGGTGCCGTCATCAATCATGCCGCCATGCTCGTAGCACATGGCCGAATAGACCACCTGGCCAACGCCAAGCTTCTTGACGTCGCGGGTCAGCGTGTATTGCAGCAGCGCTTCGGAATCCGGGCCGGTGACCTCGAACTTGCGCAGCGGCGACAGGTCCATGATCACCGCGTCTTGGCGGCAGGCCCAGTATTCGGCGATCGGCCCGTCCTTGGCGAAGGAATTGGCGAGCCAATAGCCCTTGTACTCCTGAAAGTTGCGGGTGTGCTTGGCAAAGCTCGAATGAAAAGCGGTCTCGCGGGTCATTTTCGGTTCCGAATCGGGCGTCATGCGTCTGGCGATCGCTCGCGAGAATTTGTGCTGGCCGGAATAGGTCCGCACATGGATGTCGGTCGGGTTCCAGCCATTGGCCGGCGTCGTGTCGTCGGGGCAGGCGGAGGAAACGCAAACGATGTCGGTGAGCGCCCTGAGCAGCACATAGTCGCCCGCCCGCGACCACGGCTCGTCGGACACCATGACGCCATGCGCGTCGATCGCCGTGTTGAAGAAGAAGTTGATCGCCATCCAGCCCGCGCGGGGATTGACGCCCTTGCCGGCCAGAGCGCCGTTGAAATTCTCCGAACAGTTGGTGTGTCCGGGATAGCCGATGTCGTCGTAATATTTGGCGGCGCAGGCGAGCGCGAAGGCGTCGTGCCGGCCGCATGTGTCCTGCACCACCTCGACCAGCGGCTCCATGTCCTGGTCATAGTATTTGGAATGCAGGCCGGGCATCGGGTAGCTCGCACCCATGAGCGTGCGCGTCGTCGTCACGTCGAGCGGATGATCCAGTCCCCTGTCCAGCTTGCGCGCCGAAAAGCACTGGAAATCGGTGCATTGGCGCCCGTCGACATCGATGATCTGCAGATAGTCGCCAGCCCCAACGAAATAGGCCTCCGCGGTCGCCGAATGGACGCGCAAATCGAGCACCGGGTCGGCAAGCGGATCAGCCAATACCGATTTCGCCGCCGGGCGGATCGTGGCGCGGCGAACGAAGACGGTCAGCGGTGTCGCCGTGTCATGACCATCGACCAGCATCGGCCCGCCGGGGGCGGCAATCAGCACCGCACCATCGCGTGCGACGGTGAAAGCCTGCTCGGTGCCGGCCGGTGTCGTGACGCCGAACACCCGCACCGCCCTGGCGTGGTCAAGCTGCACCTGCCGGCGGGCGAGCCCGCTCCGCAGGGATGCGAGACTGTCGTCGCCCTCTATGAGCAGCGCTTTGATGCCGGCAGCGTTGCTGTTCGATGCTTCACCAAAAATGCCGGGATCGGTCGCGCCGGTCCTGTCCCAGGCCAGAAGTTCGCAGGCCTGGCCGCCTTCGACATTGCGCACGGTGATCGCGTCGCCGGCCTCGATGTCGATCAGCACCGCGCCGTTGCCCTGGATCGTATAACGCTCCATGCCCGGCGGCAGCGCGATCTGGCCCGGCCTCAGGATGAGGCTAGGCTTGGGCGGTCCGGCAGCAATTGCGGGGTAGGGCGACTGGCTCATCTCAGCCTTGCGGTTCGAGAAACAAGTTTGCCTGTGCGTGAAATTATTTTAGCAGCAAGAATAGCAGTGCGGTTGGGTTTGGCAAGGCGGAGGTGGCGCGCTTTGCCTTCTCCCCTTGTTGTGGGAGAAGGGAAGACTAGCCAAGGCTAAGCCAGTCTCTCTGTATGGTTGATGTCGACGCCGTACTCCGCGCCCGAATCCAGCATCGTATGCCAAAGGCTCTCGGCAAACGTCGCAAACATCAGAACGTTGAACACCGCCTGCCCATCCGTCCGATCACTGTCGCGCCAGAGCGTGACGCTGGTGTGATCCATCGACGTCGCGGCGGCGGCGCCAACCGGAAACGAATCGGGATGCAAATCGATCGACGACAGTTTCGCCAGCATTGTCCGCGCCTTGGCGCCGGAGATGCTGACCAGAACCCGCGCATGCGACTGGTCCGACAGCGAGCCGGACAATGCGGGCTCCAGCGTCTGCATCGTGTGCTTGCCGCCCTTCGACAGCACGAAGAACTGGTCCGGTCCCGACCAGATCAGCGTTGCGTCCGAAGTCCGCACCGCCTTCGGCGCATCAGGGACAGCAACACCAAACCGAGCCTTGGCGGCTTGTCCCAGCTCGGCCGCCTGGCCGCGCCGCGCCATCCCCTGGATCAGATCAAAATTGCGGATCTCGGTCAGCGAAATGCCGGCCTCGATACCGCGTGCGCCATCTGTACCGGTGACAAGCGCATGCTCGAGTGGGCTGCGAGAAACCCAGGAAAACTCAACCACGCTGGCGCCCTCCATCCGGGTCGTAGAAGACGGGATTGCAGAGTTCGACGTCATAGTCTTCGCCGCGCAATGGATCATGCGCGTGCACGATCTCGCCGATGCGTTCGCGGCCGCGTTCGACAAGCGCGAGCCCGATCCACTGATCCAACGTCGGCGAGAAGCAGACCGAGGTGACATAGCCCTGGTCGTTGCCGGGGCCGGGCGTCTGCCCCTTCGGGATGATGTGTGCGCCGGAGCGCAACCGGCGTGTCTCGTCCGTCGGCTTGATGCCGACGACGACCTGGCGATCTGGGGCTACCAGCGCCTCGCGTCCGGCCATGACGCGGCCGATATAGTCTTTCTTGGTCGACATCATCTTGCCCAGACCAAGATCGGCCGCTGTCGTCGTGCCGCTCAGTTCCGGTCCGGCGATGTGGCCCTTTTCGACGCGCATGACGCCGAGCGCCTCGGTGCCGTAAGGCGTCACGCCGAATGGCGCGCCGGCCAGCATCAGATTGCGTGCCATCGCATCACCGAAGCGTGCCGGTACCGAGATCTCGAAGGCCATTTCGCCGGAGAACGAGATGCGGAACAGCCGCGCCTTGAGGCCGCCGCGCAACGTCACTTCGCGCGCGCCCATGAACGGAAAGCCTTCGTTGGAAAGGTCCTCGGACTCATCAACGATCTGTTTCAGCAACTCCCGCGCGCTCGGTCCGGCGATCGAGAACTGCGCCCACTGGTCGGAGACGGAAGTGAGCTGCACGTCGAGCTCCGGGAACAGCACCTGGCGGCAGAATTCGAGATGCTGCATCACCAGACCGGCCTTGGCCGTGGTGGTGGTGAGAAAATAGTGGTCTTCGGCCAGCCGCGACGTGGTGCCGTCGTCATAGACGATGCCGTCCTCGCGCAGCATCAGACCGTAGCGCGCCTTGCCCACTGCAAGACTGGAGAAGGTGTTGATGTAGACGCGGTCGAGGAAGGCGCCGGCATCCGGACCGTGCACGTCGATCTTGCCGAGCGTCGAGACATCGCAGAATCCGACGCCTGAGCGCACCGCCTTGACCTCGCGCGTCACCGATTCCAGCCAGTCCTTCTCGCCCGCGCGGGGGTACCACTGCGCCCGCTTCCACAGGCCGGTGTCGACGAAGACAGCACCTTGTTCCACGGCCCAGTGATGCGACGGCGTCAGCCGCGTCGCATGGAAAGTCTCGTCGCGGTGATGGCCGGCGAAGGCGCCGATGGCGACGGGCACGTAAGGCGGCCGGTAGATCGTTGTCCCGGTCTCGGGGATCGAACGGCCGCTGACCGCAGCCATGATGGCGAGGCCGGCGACATTCGAGGTCTTGCCCTGGTCGGTCGCCATGCCGAGCGTGGTGTAGCGCTTCAGATGCTCGACCGATTCAAAACCCTCGCGCTGCGCCAGCTCGATGTCGGACGCGGTGACGTCGTGTTGCTGGTCGACAAAGGCTTTGCCCTTGCCGGCGACATGCCAGAGCGGCGTCAGCGAAAAAGCCTCGTCATCGGCGGCAGGCGCGGCGCCCGCCGTACCATTGTGCCCCGTGTCACGGGCCGCTGCCGCGCCAGCGGCAAATCCCTGGCTCAGGCAGGCGCCGAGCCCGAAATCGCCATTGGCGGCACCCGCGGCGACCATGCCTGGAGGCGCGCCGTCGGGCACGAAGGCGGAGATGTCGCTGCGCCATTTCGGCCGGCCGCGATGATAGGAGGTCAGCCCGACCGCCGGGTTCCAGCCGCCGGAAACGGCGAGCCCGTCCGCTTCGACCTCGGCGCGCGCGCCGCCGGTCAGCGACACCGCGATTTTCCTGACGCCATCCTTGCCGCCGTCGATGCCACTGACGGAACCGTGCAGCACCGGGAAGCCGCCCTTCGAGGCCAGCGAACGATGCGCCGGCGATATTTCGGGCCGTGCATCGATGACCGCCGCTATCTGCAGGCCGGCACCGAGCGCCGTCTCGACGGTGCGCCAGCCGTCCTCATTGTTGGTGAAAAGTGCGATCCGCTTTGCCGGTGTAGCGGCGTAGCGCGCGACATAGGTGCGCATGGCGGAGGCCATCATCACGCCGGGCGTGTCGTTGCCGGCAAAGACGATCGGCCGTTCGATGGCGCCGGCTGCCACGACGCAGCGCTTCGCCACGATCCGCCACAGGCGCTGGCGCACCTGGTGCTCGGGCGGCGAGGGCAAATGGTCGTTGACCCGCTCAATGGCGCCATAGGTGCCGCCATCGTAGACGCCGAACAGCGTCGTGCGGGTCATGACGCGGACGTCGGGCATACCAGCCAGTTCAGCCAGCGTCCGCGAAATCCACTCGGCCGCAGGTTCGCCGTCGATCATTCCGCCATCCGACAGCAGACGGCCGCCGAGGACAAAATCCTCCTCGCACAGGATGACGCGGGCGCCTGCGCGGCCGGCTGCCAACGCCGCGGCCAGACCAGCCGGGCCGGAGCCGGCGATCAGCACGTCGCAATGCGCCCATGCCTTGTCGTAGTGGTCGGGATCGGCAAGGCCGGCGGCACGGCCAAGGCCTGCGGCGCGGCGGATCGCCGGCTCATAGATCGCTTCCCAGAACTTCGCCGGCCACATGAATGTCTTGTAGTAGAAGCCGGCAACGAAGATCGGCGCGAACAGCTGGTTGACCGACATCACGTCGTGGCGCAGCGACGGCCAACGGTTCTGGCTGGCGGCCTCGAGCCCGTCATAGAGTTCGGCCGTCGTCGCCTTGGTGTTCGGCTCGCGCCGTGCCCCGGTGCGCAGCTCAACCAGCGCATTGGGTTCTTCCGAGCCCGCAGTCAGGATGCCGCGCGGGCGATGGTATTTGAATGAGCGGCCGACCAGCTTGACGCCGTTGGCGATCAGCGCCGAGGCGAGCGTGTCGCCCTGGAAGCCGGAGAAAGCCTTGCCGTCGAAACGGAAGTTCAGCGGTGCCGAGCGGTCGACAAGCCCGCGATTGCCGAGCCGGTGTGTCTGCGCGCCGGCCATCACGCACCAACCTTCGCAGCGCCGGCACCAGCCGCCGGTTCGATGGAGGAAATCTCGTGCGTCAGCGTGTTGCGGGTGACCTTCAGCCAAGCCCGGCAACCACCGCCATGGTACCAATATTCGCTGGTCGCGCCGGCGACATTGTCGCGCAGATAGACATAGTCGAAGACCTCGTCTTCCGAGGCGCCGGCCTCGGGCCGCACCGGCTTGGCGTCGCCGAGATAGGTGAACTCGCCGAGTTCGCGTTCACCGCAGAAAGGACAGGCAATGCGCATTTCTTCTAAACCGCCTTCAATGCAGGTTCGGTTGGGCGCCCTGGCCCTTTTCGTCGATCATGGCGCCAGTTCGGAACCGGTCTAGGCGGAACCGTGCCGCTTCTTCATGCGACTCGTCGCGAGCCAGGAGGTGCGCAAAGACAAAACCGGACCCTGGCGTCGCCTTGAAGCCGCCATAGCACCAGCCCGCGTTGAGATAGAGCCCGTCGACGGGCGTCTTGTCGATGATCGGTGAACCATCCATCGACATGTCCATGATGCCGCCCCACTGGCGCAGCAGGCGCACGCGGCCGATCATCGGCATCAGCGCCATGCCGCCCTCGCAGACGTCTTCCATCACAGGCATGTTGCCGCGCTGGGCGTAGGAATTGTAGCCGTCTATATCGCCGCCGAAGACGAGGCCGCCCTTGTCGGACTGGCTGACGTAGAAATGGCCGGCGCCGAAGGTCATGACGCCCGGGATGAGCGGCTTGATCGCCTCGGAGACGAAGGCCTGCAGCACGTGGCTCTCGATCGGCAGGCGCAGACCGGCCATTGCTGCGACGCGCGACGAGGAGCCGGCGACCGCCATGCCAACCTTTCCGGCGCCGATCTTGCCGCGCGACGTCTCGACGCCGGTCACCTTGCCATTGGCGTCCCTGACAAAACCGGTGACTTCGCAATTCTGGATGATGTCGACGCCGAGTTCGCTCGCCGCATGCGCATAGCCCCAGACCACCGCATCGTGCCGCGCCGTGCCGCCGCGCCGCTGCAACAGCCCGCCTTGCACGGGAAAGCGCGCATTGTCGAAGTTCAGGAACGGGATCATCTTCCTGACGGCAGCGAGGTCGAGCAGTTCGGCGTCGATGCCGTTGATGCGCATAGTGTTGCCGCGCCGCGCATAGGCGTCGCGCTGCGCATCGGAATGGTAGAGGTTGATGACGCCGCGCTGGCTGACCATCGCATTGTAGTTGAGGTCCTGCTCCATCCGCTCCCACAGCTTCATCGACAATTCGTAGAAGCCGGTGTTGCCGGGCAGACCGTAATTGGAGCGGATGATGGTGGTGTTGCGGCCGGCATTGCCGGAGCCGATCCAGCCTTTTTCGAGCACGGCGACATTCTTGATGCCGTACTCGCTGGCGAGGAACCAGGCGGTGGCCAGCCCGTGCCCGCCGCCGCCGATGATCACCACGTCGTAGCGATCCTTCGGCGTGGCGTCGCGCCAGGTGCGCTGCCAGTTCTTGTGGCCGGACAGGGCGGCACGAGCGAGCGAGAAGATCGAATATTTCATCAGTTCATTCCGAGGTCGCTCGCGTCGCGCTGGTGGTCAAATATCCAGCGTGTGGTCGCGCTCCCATTGCGTGAAGTGCGAAGCATAGGAATTCCATTCCTGGTGCTTCAGCTTTAGGTAGGCCGACGAGAAATCCTCACCCAGCGCCGCCTTGAGCGATTTGTCCTTGTCGAACTCGCGCAAGGCGTCGAGCAGGTTGAGCGGCAGTTTTGGCGCGCCCTTTACCGTATGGCCATGCTGGTACATGTCGATGTCGTAGCGCTTGCCAGGATCGGCCTTCGAGCGAATGCCGTCGAGGCCGGCGGCGATGATGACCGCTTGCAGGAGATAGGGATTGGCGGCGCCATCCGGCAGCCGCAGCTCGAAGCGGCCGGGGCCGGGCACCCGCACCATGTGGGTGCGGTTGTTGCCGGTCCAGGTCACCGTGTTCGGTGCCCAGGTCGCGCCCGAAATGGTGCGCGGCGCGTTGATGCGCTTGTAGGAATTCACCGTCGGGTTGGTGATCGCGGCCAGTGCGGAGGCATGTTTCATGATGCCGCCGAGGAAATTCCTGCCCTTGGCCGACAGGCCGAGCTCCATCGAATTGTCGGCGAAGACGTTGGTCTTGCCGGCCTTGTCCCAGACCGAGATATGCGCATGGCAGCCATTGCCGGTCAGGCCCTGGAAGGGCTTCGGCATGAAGGTCGCGCGCAGGCCATGCTTTTCCGCGATCGACTTGACCATGAATTTGAAGAACGAGTGCTTGTCGGCGGTCGCCAGCGCGTCGTCGAAGGCCCAGTTCATCTCGAACTGGCCGTTGGCGTCCTCATGGTCGTTCTGATAGGCGCCCCAGCCGAGCGCCAGCATGTGGTCGCAGATCTCGGCGATGACGTCGTAGCGCCGCATCACCGCTTGCTGGTCGTAGCAGGGTTTTGAGGCCGTGTCGTATTCGTCGGAGATCGTCTTGCCGTCAGGCGAGATCAGGAAGAACTCGGCCTCGACGCCGGTCTTGACATGCATGCCGTCGCTGGCGGCTTCCGCGATCAGCCGCTTCAGTGTGTTGCGCGGCGCCTGGTCGACCTCCTTGTCGTCCATGATGCAGTTGGCCGCCACCCAGGCGACCTCAGGCTTCCACGGCAGCTGGATCACCGAATCCGGATCCGGCACCGCAAGCATGTCGGGATGCGCCGGCGTCAGGTCCAGCCATGTGGCGAAACCGGCAAAGCCGGCGCCGTCCTTCTGCATGTCTGATATCGCCTGCGCCGGCACCAGCTTGGCACGCTGGCCACTGAACAGGTCAGTGTAGGAAATCATGAAATATTTGACGTTTTTCGCCCTTGCGAATTCAGCAAGATCAGTTGCCACGGTAGTTCCCCATTTTTATCGATTGTTGTTCCCGAGTATGCGGGAATCGGCCCTTCGTTGATCAGAAGCCGTTCTTCCCCGGTATCCAGTTGGTGCCGGCCAGCGGCACGCCGGCCATGGCGGCTGCCTCGATCGTCAGCGCGACCAGGTCCTCGGGTTCGAGATTGTGCAGGCTGTTCTTGCCGCACGCGCGGGCGATCGTTTGAGCCTCAAGCGTCATCACCTTGAGGTAGTTCGCCAGCCGGCGCCCGGCAGTCACCGGATCGACCCGCTTCATCAGTTCCGGATCCTGCGTGGTGATGCCGGCGGGGTCGCGCCCCTCGTGCCAATCGTCATAGGCGCCGGCCGTGGTGCCAAGCTCGTTGTACTCCGCCTCCCAGCGCGGATCGTTGTCGCCGAGCGCGACAAGGGCCGCCGTGC
>NZ_RZPL01000183.1:0-8663 GCF_004022805.1 Mesorhizobium sp. M7A.F.Ca.CA.002.04.1.1
GATGCGGCAGGGCAATCTCGACACGGTGCGCCATGCCGAGACGGAGCTCGCCCGCCGCGCCGCGGCTGCCTACGCGCCGGAGTTCCTGTGGCAATGCACGCTGGTCTCAACCTTCGAGCCGTGCGCGATGTGCGCCGGCACGATGTATTGGGCCAATATCGGGCGGCTGGTTTACGGGGTCGAGGAGACCGAACTCCTGGCGCTCACCGGGGATCACGCGGAGAATCCGACGATGAGCCTCTCTTCGCGCACCGTCCTCGGCTCCGGCCAGAGAAAGATCGAGGTCTTTGGCCCCTTCCCCGAAATCGCCGACGAGATGCTCGCACCGCACCGCGATTTCTGGAAGCGCTGACGGCTTCGTCCCGGCCGGTAAGGTCGATCAATGGCAGCAGTGACTGTCGGATCGCGGTGGGAGCCGCCGCCGCCGTTCAACAAAATCAAAGACTTGTAGAATCAACGATCCGAAGTCGGACGATCTTGTCATGCGTTGCCCGTGGCGAGATCCTTGAGAAGGGCGTGCAGGCCGTGAAAACTCGGACAGTCGCTGCTTTCTCAAAGACTCAAAGGCCCTAAGTGGCTGATATTTAATGCTAAAACAATGGTGAGCGCGATGGGATTCGAACCCATGACCTACTGATTAAAAGTCAGTTGCTCTACCGGCTGAGCTACGCGCTCCCGCGGGCGAAAGGCGGCCCTCGAAATTGCGCGGAACATAGGGAGAGTGCCTCGACCGGTCAACCGGAAAAAGAGGTCTCGCAAACACGGGCGGCTTCGCCCTGTCGCGGCACTTGTCCCACGCGCTGTCGGGGGGAGAACGGCCAAGGAACGCTGCCATTTATGCCTGACGGTGGCATCCAGTCTGGGGAACAATTGTATGCGCCGCTCGTTTTTCGGGCACAGGGACGTCCGCCAAACCATCGAGGAGAAGACCAATGAACAGAATCACAACGAGCCTGCTGGCGACCGCTCTCTCCGCCACATTCGTTGCGGCGGAGGCGGTGTCGGTTAATGCCCAACCGAACTATGTGCCGCAGTCCCAGGTCGCGGTGCCGGATGTACAGACAGTCCAGTACCGGGAGTGGCGCAAGGACCGCTACAATCGCAATTTTTCGCGTGACCGCAGTTTTTCGCGTGACCGCAATTTTTCCCGCAATCGCGGCATGTATTGGAACGGCCATCGGGGCTATCGTGAATATCGCCCCGGCTACCGTCGTCACGGCGATTATTGGTTCCCGCTTGCGGCCTTCGCTACCGGCGCGCTGATTACCGGGGCAATCATCAACAACGAAAACAACCGCGTCTATGAAGGCAATGCGCATGTGCGATGGTGCTACGACCACTACCGCAGCTACCGTGCTTCGGACAACACGTTCCAGCCGAATTACGGCCCCCGCAGGGAGTGCCGCTCGCCTTATTGATGTGGGTGAGTGGGAGTAATTGATAGTGCTGCATTGAAGGCCCATGCCAGAAGTGGCGCGGGCCTTTCTTTTCGGTCACCCCTGCCAACTGAGGCCTATGGCGTGCTCAGCGTCCGGCGCACAGCATCGCGCCAACCAGCAAGTTTGGCTGCGCGCGCAGAGCCATCCATGGCCGGCTGGAACCTCCGCTCCAGCGCCCAGCTCTTCGCGAATTTCTTGGCATCCGGCCACACGCCTGCCTTCGACCCGGCGAGCCACGCGGCACCCAGCGCCGTCGTCTCCAGGATGGTCGGACGGTCGACCGGCGCGTCGAGGATGTCGGCCAGCCTCTGCATGGTCCAGTCCGACGCAACCATGCCGCCGTCGACCCGCAGCACGGTCTTGGCCGAAGCTCCCTTCCAGTCCTTTCGCATGGCGTCGAGCAGGTCGCGCGTCTGGTAGGCGACGGATTCGAGTGCGGCGCGGGCGAATTCCGCCGGCCCGGAATTGCGCGTCAGCCCGAAAATGGCGCCGCGTGCCTCGGCGTCCCAATGCGGCGCGCCGAGCCCGACGAAGGCCGGCACCAGGTAGACGTTTTGCGTTGGATCAGCCTCGGCAGCCAGCTTGCCGCTTTGCTCGGCCTTGCCGATCACCTTGATGCCGTCGCGCAGCCATTGGACCGCGGCGCCGGCAATGAAGATCGAGCCCTCCAGCGCATAAGTGGTCTTGCCGTTCAGCCTGTAGGCAATAGTGGTCAAGAGCCGGTTCTTCGAACGCACAAGGTCGCTGCCGGTGTTGAGCAGCGCAAAGCAGCCCGTGCCGTAGGTGGATTTCATCATGCCCGGCTCGAAACAGGCCTGGCCGATGGTCGCCGCATGCTGGTCGCCGGCAACACCGAGGATTCTTATCTCGGCGCCGAAGAGATTTTTCTCCGTGATTCCATAGTCATCGGCGCAGTCCTTTACCTCGGGTAGCATTTTCGCCGGGATGTTCAGTATCGACAGCAGTTCGTTGTCCCAGGCATTTTTCTCGATATTGTAGACCAGCGTGCGCGACGCGTTGGTGGCATCCGTGGCGTGGACCTTGCCGCCGGTCAGCCGCCAGATCAGAAAGCTGTCGATGGTGCCGGCGAGCAACTCGCCTTTCTCGGCACGACGCCGCGCCCCTTTTACCTTGTCCAGCATCCAGGCGATCTTGGTACCGGAAAAATACGGATCAAGCAGCAGGCCGGTTTTTTTGGTGAACTTTTTCTCCAGTCCCTGCTTCTTCAGTTTCTGGCACAGCGGCGTGGTGCGCCGGTCCTGCCAGACAATGGCATTGTGGATCGGCTTGCCGGTCGCCTTGTCCCAGATGACGATGGTCTCGCGCTGATTGGTGATGCCGAGCGCGGCCACTTCGGATGCAGCCCGGCCGGCCTTCTTCAGCGCCGCCTTCACGGTCGTCACCACGCTCGCCCAGATGTCTTCGGGATCGTGCTCGACCCA
The DNA here is from genome assembly GCF_004022805.1 of Mesorhizobium sp. M7A.F.Ca.CA.002.04.1.1. NCBI lineage: Bacteria > Pseudomonadati > Pseudomonadota > Alphaproteobacteria > Hyphomicrobiales > Phyllobacteriaceae > Mesorhizobium > Mesorhizobium sp. M7A.F.Ca.CA.002.04.1.1. The sequence continues at coordinate 2,882 of NZ_RZPL01000183.1, forward strand.
GCCGGAGGCCGGATAGTGCTGGATGAATTCCCTCTGCCCGCTGCCGGCGACCTTCATATCGCCGTCGAACAGGATCGCCCGGGTCGAAGTCGTGCCCTGGTCGATGGCAAGGATGTATCCGGTCATTCTGCTTCCCCGCTTAATGCATGTCGCCCAAAGGTGACCTCGGTTTTGGGAGAACGACATGCACAAAAACAAAGACCTAAAGCGCGTTGCATGAATCCGTCTCAACGCGACGCGCTTTAGTCTTTTGCACAAACAGGGGAGACGGCAAGATGCCGCCTCCCCCTATTCTCATGATGCTGGCGCGAGCGCCGACACCAAGGCTACTTCTGCCAGCTCTTCACCAGTTCGTCGTAGTTGATGGTGATCGGCTTTTCCTTCTCGTTCTCGATCTTCAACTGAGGAGCGAGATTGCCCTTCTTGACCGCGTCGGCGTTCCAGTAGGCGAGGTCATGCTCTTCGGCCATCTTCGGGCCGATATCGCCCTGAACGCCCGACTTCTCGATGCGGCTCATGACCTTTTCCTGTTCGCCGCAGAGCGAGTCCATCGCTTCCTGCGCGGTCTTGGCGCCCGACGACGCATCGCCGATCGCCTGCCACCAGAGCTGTGCCAGCTTCGGATAGTCAGGCACGTTGGTGCCGGTCGGCGACCACTGAACGCGGGCCGGCGAACGGTAGAACTCGATCAGGCCACCGAGCTTCGGAGCCCGCTCGGTGAAGCTCTTGTCGTGGATCGTGCTCTCGCGGATGAAGGTCAAGCCGACATGGCTCTTCTTCACGTCGACTGTCTTCGAGGTGACGAACTGCGCGTAGAGCCAGGCGGCCTTGGCGCGGTCGGTCGGGGTCGACTTCATCAGCGTCCAGGAGCCGACGTCCTGATAGCCGAGCTTCATGCCGTCCTTCCAGTAGACGCCATGCGGCGACGGCGCCATGCGCCACTTCGGCGTACCGTCGTCGTTCAGCACCGCCTTGGCGCCGGCATCGACCATCGAAGCGGTGAAGGCGGTGTACCAGAAGATCTGCTGGGCAACCGCGCCCTGCGCCGGAACCGGGCCGGATTCGGAGAAGGTCATGCCCTGGGCTTCCGCCGGAGCGTAGGCCTTCAGCCAGTCGAGGTATTTCTGGATCGAGTAGACGGCGGCCGGGCCATTGGTGTCGCCCCCGCGCGCCGTGCAGGAGCCGACCGGACGCGAATTCTCGTCGACCTTGATGCCCCACTCATCGACCGGCAGACCGTTCGGCAGGCCCTTGTCGCCATTGCCGGCCATCGACAGCCAGGCGTCGGTGAACCGCCAGCCGAGCGACGGGTCCTTCTTGCCGTAGTCCATGTGGCCATAGACCTTCTTGCCGTCGATCTCGCGGCCGGTGAAGAACTCGGCGATGTCCTCATAGGCAGACCAGTTGACGGGAACGCCAAGGTCGTAGCCGTACTTGGCCTTGAAGTCCGCCTTGTTCTTCTCGTCGTTGAACCAGTCGTAACGGAACCAGTAGAGGTTCGCGAACTGCTGGTCGGGAAGCTGGTAGAGCTTCTTGTCCGGAGCGGTCGTGAACGAGGTGCCGATAAAATCCTTCAGGTCGAGGTTCGGGTTGGTGACATCCTTGCCCTCGCCCGCCATCCAGTCGGTCAAATTGCGCACCTGCTGGTAGCGCCAGTGGGTGCCGATCAGGTCGGAATCGTTGACCCAGCCGTCATAAAGGTTCTGGCCCGTCTGCATCTGGGTCTGGATCTTCTCGACGACGTCGCCTTCCTGGATGACGTCATGCGTGATCTTGATGCCGGTGATGGCGGTAAAGGCCGGCGCCAGCACCTGCGATTCATACTGGTGCGTGGCGATGGTTTCCGAAACGACCTTGATGTCCATGCCGGCGAAAGGCTTCGCGGCATCGATGAACCACTGCATTTCGGCTTCCTGGCCAGCGCGGTCGAGCGTCGAGAGCGGGCCGATTTCCTTGTCCAGGAAAGCCTTTGCCTCGTCCATCCCGGCATAGGCATTGCCCACGCCCAGCAACAGGACAAGGGCCGTCGTTGATGTTAAAAATTGCCTTCGCATGTGTTTCCTCCACAGTTTTAAGGTTCAAGTGCGATCTGGAGCGGCCGCCGGCACGCGGTCGCTCCAACAGTTTCCCCCTCTATACGTAGCGGAACACGCCAATGGCGTAGACCACGGAGAGAGCGAGAGCCCACCACAGGTTGGATCCGACAAGACCCAACCAAGCGAGATGGATAAAGGCGCTGCCAAGCAGCGACAGGAAAAGACGGTCGCCGCGCGTTGTCTCGAAGCGCAGCACGCCGACGCGCGGATTGCCGCCCGGCGAAGCGTATTCCCAAGCCGCCATGCCGCACAGCAGCAGAAGGATGGTCCCGAAAAAGGCCGCCGTCGGCCACGTCCACGCCATCCAGGTGAGGTCGAAATTCATCGTCAAACCCTCCCCAGGGCGAAGCCCTTGGCGATATAATTGCGCACAAACCAGATGACGAGCGCGCCGGGGATCAACGTCAGCACGCCGGCGGCGGCGAGCAGGCCCCAGTCCATGCCAGCGGCCGAAACCGTGCGGGTCATGGTGGCGGCGATCGGCTTGGCGTCGGTGGTGGTCAGCGTGCGGGCAATCAACAGTTCCACCCAGGAGAACATGAAGCAGAAGAAGCAGGCCACGCCAATGCCGCTGGCGATCAGGGGCATGAAGATCCTGACGAAGAAGCGCGGGAACGAATAGCCGTCGATATAGGCGGTTTCGTCGATTTCCTTCGGCACACCCGACATGAAGCCTTCGAGGATCCACACCGCCAGCGGCACGTTGAACAGGCAGTGCGCCAGCGCCACCGCAATGTGCGTGTCGATCAGGCCGAAGGCCGAATAGAGCTGGAAGAACGGCAGCGCGAACACCGCCGGCGGCGCCATGCGGTTGGTCAGCAGCCAGAAGAACAGGTGCTTGTCGCCGAGGAAGCGGTAGCGCGAGAAGGCGTAGGCTGCCGGCAGCGCGGCAGCCACCGAAATCACCATATTCATCACCACATAGGTGATCGAGTTGATGTAGCCCGAGTACCAGGAGGCGTCGGTGAAGATGGTGACGTAGTTGGCGAGCGTCGGCTGGTGCGGATAGAGCGTCAGCGAGGAGACGATCTCGGCATTGGTCTTGAAGCTCATATTAATGAGCCAGTAGATCGGCAGCAAAAGCACGACGATGTAGACCGTCGGCACGATCCACCACCAGCGCGATTCCTCGCCGCGTTTGCGCATCAGCCGGGCGACCTGATCCTGCGAGAGTGTGCTCGCCAGTTTGCCCGCTGCTGTGGTCTCGCTCACTCTATCGGCTCTTTCGTTGGCGCCGGTCATCTCAGCGCTCCGCGTCGTAGTTGGTCATCACGGTGTAGAAGACCCATGACAGCAGAAGGACGATGAGGAAGTAGACCAGCGACATGGCTGCGGCCGGACCGAGGTCGAACTGGCCGAGCGCGGTCTTGACGAGGTCGATCGACAGGAATGTCGTCGAGTTGCCGGGACCGCCTCCCGTCACCACGAAGGGTTCGGTATAGATCATGAAGCTGTCCATGAAGCGAAGCAGCACGGCGATCAGCAGCACCCTGTTCATCTTCGGCAGCTGGATGTAGCGGAACACCGCCCAGCGCGAGGCGCCATCGATCTTGGCCGCCTGATAGAAGGCATCCGGAATGGAGACCAGGCCGGCATAGCAGAGCAGCACGACGAGGCTGGTCCAGTGCCAGACATCCATGATGATGACGGTGACCCAGGCATCGAACGGGTCCTGCACATAGTTGTAGTCGATGCCGAGCGCGTTGACGTAGTAGCCGAGCAGACCGATGTCGTTGCGGCCGAAGACCTGCCAGATGGTGCCGACGACGTTCCACGGAATCAGCAGCGGCAGCGCCATGAGCACCAGGCAGACCGGCACGCCCCAGCCCTTTTTCGGCATGTTGAGCGCGATGAAGATGCCGAGCGGCACTTCGATCGCCAGGATGATGAAGGAGAAGATCAGGTTGCGGACCATCGCTTCCCAGAAGCGGCTGGAAGACAGCAGTTCCTCGAACCACTCGGTGCCGGCCCAGAAGAAGACGTTGTTGCCGAACGTGTCCTGCACCGAATAGTTGACGACGGTCATCAGCGGGATGACCGCCGAGAACGCCACCAGCACCAGCACCGGCAGCACCAGGAACCAGGCCTTGTTGTTCCAGGTCTTTTCCATCTATGCCCCCATCTCGACGCGCCAGGAATCGGCATAGATGTTGATGCCGGCCGGCTCGAACCGCACCTTCGGATCGGCTGGCACGGTCTCGTCCTCGCCGATGACGGCCGCAATCTCGCGGCCTTCGAGCTTGGCGCGGACCACCTTGTGGCGGCCGAGATCCTCGACCTTGCTGACCTGCACGGCCATGCCGTCGCGGCCAAGCCGGACATATTCGGGACGGATGCCGAGTTCGATGGCGCCGCTGCCCGCTTTTGGCGCGCCCGGCAGTTCGATGCGCTGCGAGCCGAGCGTCGCCGTCTTGCCGTCGATGGCCACCGGCATGACGTTCATGCCGGGCGAGCCGATGAAATAACCGACAAAGGTATGGCGTGGCCGTTCGAACAGTTCGGCTGGCGTGCCGATCTGGACGATGCCGCCGTCATACATGACCACGACCTGGTCGGCGAAGGTCAGCGCCTCGGTCTGGTCGTGGGTCACATAGACCATGGTGTAGCCGAAGCGGCGGTGCAGCTGCTTCAGCTGCGAGCGCAGCACCCATTTCATATGCGGGTCGATGACGGTCAGCGGCTCGTCGAACAGGATGGCGTTGACGTCGGAGCGCACCAGCCCGCGGCCGAGCGAGATCTTCTGCTTCTGGTCGGCGGTCAGGCCCCTCGCCTTCTTCTTCGCCCAGGCCGCCAGGTCGATCATCTCCAGCGTCTCGCGCACCTTGCGGTCGACATCGGCTTCCGGCACGCCGCGATTGCGCAGCGGGAAGGCCAGATTGTCGTAGACGGTCATGGTGTCGTAGATGACCGGGAACTGGAACACCTGCGCGATATTGCGCTCCTGCGTCGACAAATTGGTCACGTCCTTGCCGTTGAACAGCAACTGACCGTGCGACGGGTGCAGCAATCCCGAAATGATGTTGAGCAGCGTGGTCTTGCCGCAGCCCGATGGCCCGAGCAGCGCATAGGCGCCGCCGTCCTCGAAGGTGTGGTGCACTTCCCTGAGCGCGAAATCGGCATCCTTCCGAGGGTTCGGCAGATAGGAATGCCTGACATGGTTGACGTCTATGCGTGCCATATCTTTCCCCTCAAGCCGCCAGCTTCGGCGCGGCCACGGCACGGCCGTGCTCGTCGAAGACCATGATGTGGCGCGGATCGATGAACACCTCGACCTCGGCGTCGGGTTCGAAGTCGCGGATGCCGTGGGTCAGCATGACCCAGCGCGCGTCCGCGAAATCGAGATGGATGAAGCTTTCCGAGCCGGTGATCTCGGTGATCGTCACCTTGGCGCGCACCGGCACAGCGGCGGCATTGGGCTGATCGAGCGACAGGTGATGCGGCTGAAAACCGACCGTGTACATGGCATCGGCAATGCCGGCGAGATCGGCGGGCACCGGCAGTTTGACCCCACCCTCGAGCAGGAAATCCCCACCTTTCTTGGCCAGCACGATGGTGTTGAGCGGCGGGTCGGCGAAAGTCTTGGCCGTCACCAGATCGACCGGTTTGCGGAACACGTCGATGGTCGGTCCGAACTGGGTGATGCGCCCTTCGGAAAGCGTCGCCGTGTTGCCGCCGAGCAGCAGCGC
>NZ_RZPL01000184.1:0-8656 GCF_004022805.1 Mesorhizobium sp. M7A.F.Ca.CA.002.04.1.1
TGCCACTGGCGCGAGAAAGCAGCGCATCGAAGCCGCCGGCGAGATCGACGGCCAGCGACAGATTGGGGCTGGAAAAATGGTCAAGCGATGCGAGCGGATTGGCGACGCCGTCGAGATCGGGCAGCAACCGCTCGAGCGCGACCAGATCGATGTCCGGGCGTGCCTCGGCGATGGCCGCCAGCACCGATCGGAGGGCCGGCATATCCACCTTGGCCAGCCAGTTCGGGTCCGCGGCGACGAAGTTGCCGTTGGCGTGGCGCCCACCCATGAAGCGGGCGATCCGGAACGGCCCCTTCGAGGCAACCTCCAGCGCCAGCGAAAAAACCGGTTTGCCCTCGGCACTCAGCGTCGCGACGAGCAGGTCCGGTCGTGTCTCGGCCGCCCAGTTCAGGATCCAGGCAGCACTCTGCGCCGGACCAAACAGAGCCGAGCGGCAGAACTCGGCATAGGCCGCCAGTCCGTCCGTGGACGCCACCGAGATCGACAGGCCGGCACGGTCCCGTGGCAAGGCGCGCGACGATGCCTCGGTTGCCGCAAGCCGATTGCCGTCAAATGACGCAGTTGCGTCAACCATACCTCAATCCTTAGGGCGTATTGGTCGCGATTTGGGGGTTCGCATAGGCGCATTCCGTGCTTGGATCAGCCTAGGCGCAAAAGGTGAATGAATGATCGACGGCGGGGAGGCAATCCGGAAACTGGCGCTGAACGTCGCCCGCTATACCGGCCTTGCACCGCTGGCCAAGCCGTTCATCGGCGGCATTGGCGCCATCCTGATGCTGCACCGTGTTACCGCGACGCCGGAAAAGCCGGACGGCGTCAACCGGCATCTGAATATCGCGCCCGGGTTCCTCGATGCCATGATCGCCGACATGAAGGCGCATGGCTATGCCTTCGTCTCCATGGACGAAGCCGTCGAGCGCATCAAGGCGGGCGGCAAAGGCGGTCAGTTTGCCACGATCACCGCCGACGATGCCTATCGCGACAATATGGTCGAGGCGCTGCCGGTGCTGGAGAAGCACGGCGCGCCGATCACCATCTATGTCGCGCCCGGGCTGATCAACGGCACAGCCGACCTGTGGTGGGACGTTGTCGAGGACATCGTCAACGCGCGCGATACCTTGACGCTGACGCGGCCGAAGGGTCCGCTGACGATCGATTGCTCGACCCCCGCGAAGAAGCTGCAGGCCAATGCACGCCTGCACGCCTATCTCACCTCCGAAATCCGCGAGAAGGACCTGCAGGCGGTGTTGCGCGATCTGGCTCGCGCAAATGGCATCGACGCCGACGGTCCGCGCCTGCGCACATTGATGAACTGGGACGAAATCCGCCGCATCGCCGCGCATCCGCTGGTGACGATCGGCGCCCATACGATCAACCACAGCAATCTGAAGCGGCTCTCCGAAGCCGATGCCCGGCACGAGATCGGCGCCGTGCGCGCCATGTTGCTGGCCGAACTGGGCGAAGAGCCCCGCCATTTCGCTTACCCCTATGGCTATGCGAGTGCCGTAGGCTGTCGCGAAGTCGGCTTTGCCCGTGACGCAGGCTACACCTCTGCCGTGACGACGCGCCACGGCGTGCTGCGCGCCGAACATGCCGGGTTCCTGCAGGCTTTGCCGCGGATTTCCGTCAACGGCCGCTATCAGAGCCTCGCCCATATTCGCACCATGCTGTCGGGCGTGACGACGCCGCTCGCCAATGCCGGCAAGATGGTCGTCACCATCTGACGCTGGCGGTTTCGCCTAGCGCTTGGCCCTCGGCTCCAGCATCAGCCATTTGATGATGCCCATTGCCGGCAGCACCCAGACCAGGCCGCTGAGCAGGAAGAACAGGAAATGCACCCACGGACCCGACTCCGACAGCCGGGCGACCGCGAAGATCGATGCGACCAGCGCATAGATGATGACCAGCGCCACCAGCAGAAACATTCCGATCAGCTTTTTCAGGCGCAGGGGCATGGTTGGTCTCCTGATCGAGCATGCCGGAATTTGCACAGGCGGCCTGGCAGGCTCAAGGGGTAACGGCCTCGCATAGGCCTTGAGGCGAGACTGCGCAACCGGTGAGACGCGGCGCGACGGCGTGCCGCGCCGGATGGTCTTGCCAGCACGGGTGCGATGGTCCACCAATCCGCCAAATCAACCTGCCGGGACAAGATCATGGCTGCCATATCAGCTGCCGCGCCATACGTCGCCCGCGACCGCGACCTGCATAACCGGGCGCTGCTGCGCGCCTGGCTCTATGTGGTGCTTCTGGTGCTGTTTGCGCTGGTGCTGGTCGGCGGCGCCACCAGGCTCACCGATTCCGGCCTGTCGATTACGCAGTGGAAGCCGATCCATGGCGTGATCCCGCCGCTCAACGATGCCGAGTGGCAAGAGGAATTCCAGCTCTACCAGCAGATCCCGCAATATGCCGAGCTCAACAAGGGCATGGGCATCGAAGCGTTCAAATCGATCTTCTGGTGGGAATGGGCGCATCGCATCCTGGCGCGCAGCGTCGGCCTGGTCTTCGCCTTGCCGCTGCTGTTTTTCTGGGCAACGCGCCGCATCGAGCGCGGCCTGGGTCGGAAACTCGTGGGCATTCTGCTGCTTGGCGGCCTGCAAGGCGCCATCGGCTGGTGGATGGTGGCCTCTGGCCTGGTCGACCGGGTCTCCGTCAGCCAGTACCGCCTGGCGACCCACCTGACCCTTGCCGCACTGATCTTCACCGCCACCATGGTGGTCGCGCGCGGGTTGGCGCCGCATTCCGAGCCTGCCGCCGATAGGTCGACGCAGAGGCTGGCCGGCTTCATCGTGCTGCTGGCGCTGATCCAGATCTATCTCGGCGGCCTGGTCGCCGGGCTCGATGCGGGTCTGAGCTACAACACCTGGCCGCTGATGGACGGCAAGATCATTCCCGGCGATCTGCTGATCCTCGAGCCGGCATGGCGCAACTTCTTCGAGAGCCCGAAGACGGTGCAGTTCGTCCATCGGCTTGGCGCTTACACGGTATTCGTCGTGGCCTTGTGGCACATGATCGCCACGCGCCGGCGGCTGCCAGGCTCGACGCATGCGCGCCGCGCGACGCTGCTGTTTCTACTGGTGCTGGTGCAGGCCTCGATCGGCGTCGGCACGCTGCTCATGCATGTGCCGTTGCATATGGCGCTGACCCATCAGGGATTTGCGCTGATCGTGCTGGGCTTTGCAGCAGCCCATTGGCGCGGCACCAAGGGCGCCTATCCCTTGCCGACGGGAATAGCGCTCAGGGGCTGATCCCGAGCCGATCTACTGGGTCGGATCAGAAGCTTGCCCGCACCGCCCGGATCGCCTTGACGATCGACAATTCGCGATTCTCCTCGACCGCATTGTCGTCCTCGTGATGCCAGGACGCCGACAGGCATCCATAGGCAATGGCATGATCGAGGATAGCGGTCGGTGTCTGGCTCAGTGTTCTGGCAAAGATCTCGGCCATATCAGCGATCCGCTTCGGATCGAGGCAGAGATCGTCCCGGTCGAGCGGGTTGTAGAACATGTTCGCCGCGTCGAAGCCGGGATCGCCGAGCACGCCCTTCGGATCGATCGCCAGCCAGCCGCGCGGCCCGTGCAGGATGTTTTCGTGATGCAGATCGCCATGCAGGGGCCTGATGTCGTGCGGATCGGCCAGCAGCCGCTCGGCGATGACGGCTGCCTCGACATAGAGGCTGTCAAGGCCGGCGTCGCGATCGGTATTCGCCTTGTCGAACAGGCTGGCGAAGCGTTCCCGGAGCGGCTGAAGCTCGGGCGGGTAGGGGGCTTTCCCCCGTGAAAACAGTTTTGCCATCAGCTCCGCCGCGATTGCGGTCGCGGCAAAGTCGCCCTGTTCGTCGAGAACCTGCTGCAGCAGGGTTTCACCGGCATATTCGAGCAGCATGCTGTGGCCGTCGCGGCCGAGCAGACGCACCGCGCCTTCGCCGCGCCGCCAGGCGAGATAGTGCTCTCCGCGCAACTCGTCGGCGACGTCATCGAAAGGCTTCAGCGCCTTGACGATCGCCGGCGATCCGTCTTCGCGCAAAACCTTCCAGATGCGGCTCGAAAAGGTCTCGGCAACGAGTTCGGGCGCGCTGACTTTCCAGCGCGCCGGAAAGGCTGGCGTGTCCATCAGAGGCCGAGCATCAGATCCATGTTCTGGACGGCGGCACCCGAGGCGCCCTTGCCGAGATTGTCGTAGACCGCCAGCAGCAGGGCCTGCGCCCGTTTGTCGTTGGCGAAGACATAGACCTTCATCCGGTTGGTGCCGTTGTAGATCTCCGGATCGATCTCCGGCATGCGCTCCGAATGCGCATAGGGCGCCACCTCGACCACACCGCCCTTGATGGCGGCGAAATGGTCGGCAATCGCCGCATGCAGCTCCGCACCGGTCGGCACATGGTCGAGGCCGCCGAGTTGCAATGGCACCACGGTGATCATGCCTTGCGCGAAATTGCCGACCGCCGGCTGCATGATCGGATCATGCGACAGCCTTGCATAGGCCCTCAATTCCGGCACGTGCTTGTGCTGCAGGGTGAGGCCGTAAGGCAGGAATTCCGAGGCGTCCTCGCCCTTGGCGACGTAGTCCTCGATCATCGGCCGTCCGCCGCCGGAATAGCCCGAAATGCCGTTGACGGTGATCGGAAAATCGGCCGGCAGCAGGCCTGCTGTGACCAGCGGCCGCAGCGTCGCGATCGGTCCCTGCGGCCAGCAGCCTGGGTTGGCGACGCGCTTTGCCGAGGCAATCGCCTTTGCCTGGTCCTTGTCCATCTCGGCGAAACCATACGCCCAGCCCTCCGCCACGCGATGCGCGGTCGACGCATCGATGACCCTGGTGGTGTCGTTGGCGATCAGCGAGACGCTTTCCTTCGCCGCGTCGTCGGGCAGGCACAGGATAGCGACATCGGCGGCATTGAGGAACTCGGCACGTGCCGCCGTTTCCTTGCGACGCTCGGTGGGGATGGAAATGATCTCCAGATCACCGCGCTCGGCAAGCAGCGCCCTGATCTGCAGGCCGGTGGTGCCGTGTTCGCCGTCGATGAAGATTTTCGGTTTCATGGGTTGTTCAAATTCCCTGAGTTTTCAAGACTATATGCCCTGACCCTGAATCACTGCGGCACCATTGTGATTGCCGTTGTTCAGCTCTTCAAGCCGGGCTTTCCGTTCAGCAAGCAGACCGAGATATTGCATGGCCACCATCGAGCCGGCGATTGCCGTTATATCGGCGTGATCATAGGCCGGCGCAACCTCTACGACATCGGCGCCGACAATATCGATCTGGTTGAGCTGGCGCAGAGTCGACAGGATCTTGGCCGAGGACGGGCCGCCGGCAACCGGCGTGCCTGTGCCGGGCGCATAGGCCGGATCGAGGCAGTCGATGTCGAAGGTGAGATAGGTCTTCTTGCCGCCGGTGCGGTCGACAATGGCGTAGGCAATGTCGGACGCCCGCATCTCCTCGATTTCATGGCCATGGAGGATCTTGATGCCGAACGTGTCGGGCGCATGGGTGCGGATGCCGATCTGGATCGACCGGTCGGGATCGATGATGCCTTCCTTGACGGCGCGACCGACGAAGGAGCCGTGGTCGATGCGCTTGCCGTCGTCCGGCCAGGTGTCCTGGTGGGCGTCGAACTGCACCAAAGCGAGCGGACCATGGATGGCGGCATGCGCCTTGAGCAGTGGCCAGGTGACGAAATGATCGCCGCCGAGCGTCAACAGGAAGGCGCCTGATTTGAGGATCTTCGCCGCTTCGCGCTCGATCGTGCCGGGCGTCTTCTGATGGTTGCCCGAATCGAGCAGGCAATCGCCATAGTCGACGACCGCCAGATGCTCGAACAGATCGCGTGAAAAGGGATATTGCGGGTCGTTGTCGAGGATCGCCGAGGCACGGCGGATCGCCTGCGGCCCGAAGCGGGCGCCAGGCCGGTTGGTGACGGCGGCATCGAAGGGAATACCCCACACCACCGCATCCGCGCCCTTCACGTCCTTGGTGTATTTGCGCCGCATGAACGACAGCGCGCCGGAATAGGTCGGCTCGAACGCGGCGCCCGTTTTGGAACGGGCGGTGAAGGCGTTGTCGATGGTGTGGTTCGCCATTACGGATCCTCGTTTTTCATCGGGTTGCAACAACTACAGAACCGGCACGGAAGATGCCAGTCATAGCTTGGCGAGACGGAATGGCGCTGCCCGAGTGCCACGGCAAGACAGGATTGTATCATCATGACGCAGACCGCGTTTCTCAACCCCACCCGTGCCGCGGCGTCGACCCACACCGGCACGGTCGCCGGCGAACGCTTCCTGGTCCTCGATTCGTGGCGCGGCATCTGCGCGCTTCTGGTGGCGCTGTTTCACTTTCCTACCGGTTCGACGATTTCGCAAAGCGCCTTCATCGGTTCGTCCTACCTGTTCGTCGATTTCTTCTTCGTCCTTTCCGGCTTCGTCATCGCCAGCAGCTACGGCGATCGGCTCAACCAACCGGGACAGGTCGCGCGTTTCGCCCTGGTCCGTTTCGGCCGCATCTACCCGCTGCATCTGCTCATGCTTGCCGCCTTCGCCGGTTTCGAGCTGCTGCGGCTGATGCTGCCGCAATTGCACGGCACGGGGGCTGCCCCCTTCACCGGCGGCTTCGACCTCAACAGCCTGCTTGCCAATCTCCTTCTGCTGCAGGGTGTCGGCTTCGAGGATCAATTGACCTGGAATGCGCCGAGCTGGAGCATTTCGGCCGAGTTCTTCGCCTATCTCCTGTTTGCCGGCGTGGTCTTCGTCGCCGGCGTGCGCGCCTGGATATGGTTCGTCGCGGCCGCCGTCACCGCGCCGCTGTTCCTGCTCGGCTTCTCGACCCATCATATGGATGTGTCCTTCGATTTCGGCTTCATCCGTTGCCTGTACGGCTTCTCGCTCGGCGCCTTGCTGGCCTGGTTTCAGCATGATTCCATTGCAGGGGCGCGACAGGCTCTCGCCAGGGGCGGCCCGCGGATGGACTGGACCCTTGCCGAAATCGTCATGGTGGCCGTCATCGTGCTTTTCGTTTCGCTGGCGGGCGACAATGACTTCGGCATCGCGGCACCCCTGGTGTTCGCGCTGGCGCTGTTTCTGTTCGCCCATGAGGGTGGCTGGATCAGCGCCTTGCTCAGAGCCCCGTTCATGCTGACGCTCGGCGCGCTGTCCTATTCGATCTACATGGTCCACATCTTCGTCCAGGCGCGCCTGATCAACGTCGCGGGGCTCGTCGAGCGCAAGCTCGGCCTTGGCCTGATCGGCGACTTCATGCTGCGCGGCCAGCCTGCCACCGGCTTCGGTGCCGGCTGGACGGGGGCGGTGGCGATCGTCGTCATGCTCGCCGCTACCATTGCCGCCTCCTGGATCACCTGGCGTTTTGTCGAGATGCCGGCCATGGCGTGGTTCCGCAGGCTCTCGAAACGCATCTGACGCACCTGCTGCGAGTATTCCGCTAGCCGGCTTCGTTCACCCAGATGTCACGGGCGTCGCCTATCCGGGTGTCGATCCGGCAAGGAGCGATTCTCGATGCGGACCATCTGGCTGAGTTTTCTGCTTTACACGGCCGTGGCAGCCGCCTCTGGCCAGGCCTTGGCCGGCGAGACCCGCGCCAGACAGATCCTCGACCGCTTCGAGCATGCCAACCAATGGCGCGATCACGTCATGGTGGCTGCGCATCGCGCCGGCAGCATGCAGGCCGGCAAGACGCTCTACGCGGAAAATTCGATTGCCGCCGTGGAGGGCTCGATCGCCATGGGCGCCGAAATCGTCGAGGTCGACATCAGGCGCTCGAAGGACGGCGAGTTCGTCGTCATGCATGACAGCTGGCTCGACCGCACCACGACCTGCAAGGGCGAGGTGGTCATGTACACGCTGGCCGAACTGAAGACATGCCGGCTGGTGGTCGAGGGCACCGGTGCGGCGACAAGTGAAACAGTCTCGACGCTGCACGAGATGCTGATGGCGACCAGAAACCGCATCCTCATCAACCTCGACAACAAGCTCGACGTCGGCGCCCTCCCGGGCATGATTGCGGTCGCTCGCGGTCTCGGCATGGCCGAACAGGTCATCGTCAAGGAGAACCTGTGGAATTCACAACGGATTTCCACGGTCAAGGCCGCCATGGAGACCATTGGCGGCGGCTTCCAGTTCATGCCGATCATCGCCGATGACGCGGTGCATGACGCCGGTTTCGCCGGGACGGTCGACCGCGCCTTCTCGCCGCGCGCGATCGAGTTGATCAACTGGCGGGCAGGCGCCGAGACGCTGACCGAGACGGGCGGGCCGCTGTTCAGCACGCGCATGCGCGCGGCCGCAGTCAGGGGCAACTGGCACATCTGGGCCGACACCTACGCCATCGCCAACAAACCGGGCGGCTTCCTCGCCGGCGGCCGCGGCGACGAACTGGCGGTGCAGGCCAGCCTGCCGCGCGAAAGCTGGGGTTTCTGGGCCGATCGCGGCGCCACCATCATCCAGACCGACGAGCCGAAGGCGGCAATCGACTGGCTGGCCGCGAATGGTTTTCGCGTGCCTTATGCCGACGAGGCGCGGCCGGTTGAGCCGGCGAATACGGCGAGCATCAATTAAGCGGCGGCTGACGCTGCCAATCTCCCTCACGAGGGGGGAGATTGGTTAGCTTCAAGCCGCTAGCGCCACGCCGTCCAGTTCGCTAAGCGCATCCT
>NZ_RZPL01000185.1:0-8630 GCF_004022805.1 Mesorhizobium sp. M7A.F.Ca.CA.002.04.1.1
TGCAGGAACTGATCGGCAAGACCATCAACGAGAAGGCTCTGGCGCTGGCCTCGCGCCGTGCCGACCTCGAGAAGGAAGCCGCACTCGCCTACGCGAAAGTGTTCTCCGAAAAGGAACTGACCGACATCGCCGCCTTCTACAATTCCGATTCGGGCAAGAAGCTGCTCGATAGCGGCCCGACGGTGACCCGCGAATTGGTCAAGGCAGCCGACATCTGGCAGAACGGCCTCGGCCGCGATCTCGCCCAGCAGGTCGGCGAAACGCTGGCCGCTGCCGCCAAGGCAAAGGCGCAGGCAGCACCCGCCGCGCCCGCCGACGGAGCCGCCGCTCCGGCCGATGGCGCAGCGCCCGCCGATGGTGCGGCCCCCGCGGACAACAACTGACGCGCATTTTCAAATGGCCTTGCGGCCTACTGCGAAAGCCCGGCCTGTCCGGGCTTTTCTTTTGCCGTTTTGCGGCCTACCTGTCTGACACATTTCTGAAGCCTGGGAGCCGCGTCATGGCCGGTTACGACTACGATCTTTTCGTCATCGGCGGCGGCTCGGGCGGGGTGAGGGCGGCCCGCGTCGCCGCGGCACTCGGCAAGCGTGTCGGCATCGCCGAGGAATACCGCTATGGCGGCACCTGCGTCATCCGCGGCTGCGTGCCGAAAAAGCTCTACGTCTATGCCTCGCAATTTCCCGAGCACTTCGCCGACGCCGCCGGCTATGGCTGGACGGTGCCGGAAGCCAGTTTCGACTGGCAGACGCTGGTCGCCAACAAGGATCGCGAGATCAGCCGGCTGGAGGCGATCTACGTCAGGAACGTCGAGGGCGCCGGCGGCGAGACCTTCCACTCGCGCGCCATGATCGTCGATCCGCATGTCGTGCATCTCCTGGGTGAGGATCGCACCGTCACAGCAGACCAGATCCTGATTGCCACCGGCGGCCGCCCGGCGGCGCATCCGGCGCTGCCCGGCCACGAACATTGCATCTTTTCCAACGAAGCTTTCGACCTCAAGGAGTTGCCCAGGGCGATCATGATCGAGGGCGGCGGTTACATCGCCGTCGAGTTCGCCAACATTTTTCACGGTCTCGGCGTCGACACGACGCTGGTCTATCGCGGCAAGGAGATCCTCAGCCGGTTCGACATGGACCTGCGGCGCATGCTGCACGAAACCATGGAAAAGAAGGGGATAAGGATCCTTTGCCATTCCGTGTCCGAATGGATCCGCAAGCGGCCGGACGGCCGGCTCGACGCGCTGGTCAGCGGCGGCGAGGTGCTGACCGTCGACCAGGTGATGCTGGCCATCGGCCGCATTCCCAACACCGAGAATATGGGCCTGGAAGGCATCGGACTGGAGATGACCAAGACCGGCGCCATCGCCGTCGACCAATATTCCCGCACCAATGTCGACAACATCTGGGCAATCGGCGACGTCACCAACCGCGTGCAGTTGACGCCGGTGGCGATCCATGAGGCGATGTGCTTCATCGAAACCGCCTTCAAGGGAAATCCGACCGCTCCCGATCACGAGACGATCGCGACCGCCGTCTTTTCACAGCCCGAGATCGGCACTGTCGGCCTGTCGGAGGACGACGCCGTCAAACGCTTTTCCGACATCGAGATCTACCGCGCCACATTCCGGCCGATGCGGCACACCCTGTCCGGGCGCGACGAGAAGATGCTGATAAAGCTGGTGGTCGATGGCGCGTCGAAGAAAGTGCTTGGCGCCCACATATTGGGGCCGGACGCCGGCGAGATGGCGCAGCTTCTCGGCATCCCGCTGAAGGCCGGCCTGACCAAGGACGATTTCGACCGTACGATGGCCGTGCATCCGACAGCGGCGGAAGAACTGGTCACCATGTACAAGCCGACCTATCGCGTGAAGGACGGCGAGCGGGTCGATTGACGGCAAATCCTGGTTGAGGAACTCCGCCGCGGCAAGGTCATGCCACGGCGGAGATGGTTGCTACAGAAGCGTGCCGCGCAGGATCACCAGCGCCACCGAGAAATAGATCACCAGCCCGGTGACATCGACCAGCGTGGCAACGAACGGCGCCGATGCGCTGGCCGGGTCGAAGCCGATGCGCTTCAAGGCGAACGGCAGCATCGACCCCGACAGCGAACCGAAGGTGACGATGCCGACCAGTGCAGCACCCACCGTGGTGGCGATCAGCGGCCAGTGCGGGCCATAGTCGTAGAAGCCCATATACTGCCAGAGCGCGATGCGGCAGACGCCGACCACACCGAGCATGGCGCCCAGCACCAGGCCGGTGGGCAGCTCGCGCAGCGCCACCCGCCACCAGTCGCCAAGGCCGATCTCGCGCAAGGCCAGCGCGCGGATGACCAGCGAGGTCGCCTGCGAGCCGGAATTGCCGCCGGAGCTCATGATCAGCGGGATGAACAGCGTCAGCACGATCGCCTTCTCCAGCTCGCCCTCATAGCTCTGCATGGCGTTGGCCGTCAGCATCTCCGAGATGAACAGCGCGCACAGCCAGCCGCCGCGTTTCCTGATCATGGCGAGGAAGCTCATCTTCATGTACGGCTCGTCCAGCGCCTCCATGCCGCCGAAACGGTGCACGTCCTCGGTCGTCTCCGCGATCATCGTGTCGATGATGTCGTCGATGGTGACGATGCCGAGGATCTTGCCATGGTCGACGACCGGAACGGCGAGCAGATCGTATTTGGAGATCGTCTGCGCCAGCGTTTCGCGATCGGTCAGCGGGCCGACCGTCATCGGAAGATGATCCGGCGCCACCGTCATGATCGAATCGTCCGGCTCACCGGTGATCAGCCGGCGCAGGCCCGTCGAGCGCACAAGCAGGTGCGTTTGCGGATCGACGATATAGATCGCATAGACGGTCTCGCGCGTCCGCTCCACCTTGCGGATGTAGTCGAGCGTTTGCCCGACGCTCCAGTCCGAGGGCACGCTGACGAACTCCGTCGTCATGATCGATGCGGCACTGCCTTCGGGATAGCCGAGGATGGAGAGCAGCGTTGCGCGCAGCGGCGGCGCAAGTCCGCCAAGCAGCTCGGAACGCGCCGGCTCTTCCAGCTCGCGCAGGATGTCGGCTGCCCGGTCGACCGACATGGCGGTGAGCAGCTTGCCCGCCTTGGCGCGCGGCAGCGCCTCCATGCGTTCCGACGCGCCGTCGAGTTCCGGCTGATCGAAGATCTCGACCAGACGTTCGAACGTCACTTCACAGAGCAGTTCCGTCGCGGTCTCTCGAGGCTCCCTGTTCAGGGCCTCGACAATGTCGGCGACGTGATCGTTGGCTAGGATACGGGCAATCGCGACGGCCTCGTCGCTTGCCACCGTGGTAAATTCGTTCATGGCTCACTCCTTGCCGTCCGGCAGGACATGAACCATGTGAGGTCACGTCAGGGCGGACGGCTGTTGCGTTCGACTGTGACTGTCGCCAGGCATGGCGCGGTGACCTTTCCGCTTGCGGGTTCGCGTTTGATTGTCTGCAAGCGGGCGCAACATAGGAGCGCGCCTCGCCGTGTCAATCGCGGTGAGGAGGGAAAATGCCGACGAGCGGGCAAGATCGCGAGACTGTGATCACCGGCCGCCGTTCGACCAGGCAGACCGGGGTGGAATAACCGTTATTTCTGCTTCAGCCGGCGCGAGAAGCGCAGCCACTTGTCTTCGACCGGCCTTGGGACCGGCCTTGGCTGCACCAGAATGGTGGTGAGTTCGGCGGGCAGGGTCGGAACCAGCGGCTTCTTGGTGGCGACGCCGTCGGCGATCGCGACGATGCTGTGATAGAATTCGCTGCCCGTCATCGATCTCGGCGCCACCGCCTCGTGCATGACGGAGATCACCGTGACATCGGGGCAGTTGTCCTTGATGGCCTGGTGGAAGGCGACCTTGCCATCGGGGTCGAGCGCGCCGGTCGCCTCGTCGAGGAACAGCAATCCCGGCTGCTGCAGCACGATGCGGGCCACAACCAGCTTCTGTTTCTGGCCGCCCGACAGAACCTGGTCCCAGCTTTTGCCTTCGCGGCTTTCGTCGGCCATGTGCTCGATAAAGTCGCCGAGCCCCGCCTTGTGCAGCGCCGACGCCACCTGCGCATCGCCATGGTCGTGCTCGGAGCCGGGCAGGCAGACCAGTTGCTTCAGCGACACAGGCTGCAGCTTGACCTCCTGGGCGGCATAGAAACTCTTGACGCCCTCTGGGAAGACGATGGTGCCGCGGCCATAGGGCCACAGGCCGTTGATCGCCTTGATCAGCGAGGTCTTGCCGCAACCGGACTCGCCTTTCAGGAAAGTCCATTCGCCGCGCCGGAAGCGCAGATTGGCGGCGCTGAGAAAGGGCGTCGCGTCCTCGCCCTGATGCGCCAGTTCGAGCTTCTGGATGGTCAGGCCGAAAACCGGGTTCTGGCTGGCATAGTGGAAGTCGGAGCGGCCGGTCTGGCTGTAGAATTCCTGCGGATGCTGGACATTCTCGATCGCATTGGCCAGCTCGGTGACACGCTGGCTGTTGGCGCGCAACGTGGCGATGGCGGGCATGACGTGGATGAACCAGGAACACTGGCCGATCAGCGAATTGACCAGCTCGGAGCCGGTTATGTAGCCCTTGAGGTCGAGACCGTTGTGGATGAACGGCACCAGGCCCGGTCCGTAGGCGACAATGCGGGCACCGATGAAATTGTAGATCAGCTCGAACGACATGTAGACGGTGTTGACGATGTTCAGCCGCGTCCAGGTGCCGTCGATGTCGACATAAAGCCGGCCATGCATGGTCCTTTGCACGCCTTCGCCCTGAGACGCCGCGACATGGAAGGAGCGGCGCAGGAATGTCGTCAGCTCGCCGCGATAGCTGCCCTCGGCCTGCTGCATCCTGACATTGAGGCGCTCGAGCAGGCCGCCGAGCTTGACCGCGATCCAAGTGTTCAGCGGCACGTAGGTGGCGACGGCCAGGAAGGCGAGGATGGCGCTGCCATAGCTGCCGAGGAATTCCAGCCCCTTCACCTCGACGGAGTTTTCGAGCAGCTTCTGGCCGACGAAATAGAGCGATGTGGCAACGCCAAGCACGCCCATGGCGAGCCCGATGGCGCCACCGGTCATGTCCTTGATGGATTCCTGGACGCGCTGGTCGATATTGTCGGGGGCCGGTGCGCCGCTGCCGGTCGACGCGTGCTGGGCATGGAAATGCGTATGATTGCCGTCCAGCAGCGCTTCATTGAAGCGGCTGTCCAGCCAACCGCGCCATTTGCGGTGCAACGTCGCCGAGACAAGGTTGCGGATGCCGGTGAAGCCAGCGTCCTTGAGTACGACCAGCAGCACGAGGACGCCGGCATTGACCAAAAGCGAGCGAAGCGGCGTGGTGTTGGCGGCGTCATGGAAGAAGGCGATGGAATTGACCAGTTCGCCCGAGGCTTCGGCGAACCAGACACCGGCCTTGCTGGACAACGCCGTGAGCAGCGCGATCACCAGCGTCAGCGTCCAGGCTTCCTTCCAGCGGTCGGAAACCCAGTAGGCCCGCATCAGGCCCCAGAAGCTGCGCATCGACGACACCGGCGTCAGAAGCGATCGCCCTGCGGCATCGCGAGGTGTTTTTTCCGGTACTGACTCTTGCGATGGTCTACCGACCCGAATCACTATCCCGCCCAAACCTTTTTTCTTTTGTTACGGATGGTAACACCAATTGATCATTTTCCATTAATTTAAAACCGGGCCGACCGGATTGCCCCGGCAGCCGTTGCCGTGAGGCAACAGATTACATGCTGAAATATAGCGACAACAGTCGACAAAAATCCGGATATTGCTTTTAATTTCATGGGCTTGATATATCGAGGGCGTGGCGTTGGCACGGCTTCCCCTAGGGAAGGCTTTCACACGGTTTCGTGAACTCGAAATCGTATCGAGCGACCGGTTTTCTCACTGTGGACGGCTCAAAGAGCTCGAAAATCTGCGGCTCGTGACTCGCCAGGATTGCCGGGGTCGTCCCTGCCGGGGGCAGGAATTGACGAGAGAATCGATCGAGCGGCGCGTTCCGTCTTGTCGGATCGGCTGAGGGACTGCGTTTGACAATTCATCCGCCTGGGATTGAACCTTGCCCGGCATCGGCGACACTCATGCATGTCCGGTTCTTCAACAAGGAAGCTCCCAATGCTTGCACGCGCGGCCGCAATCCTGTCCCTCTTTGCCTTTGTACCTTTGGCGCATGCCGGCGAGCAAAGCATTCCGGCCAGCGCCGAGGGCCAGATCGAGTTCAACACGCCGTCCGGCAACATCGGCTGCATCTACACGCCCAAAGGCGGCACCGGCACCTATGAGCCGAGGGATGGCGGCCCGGAACTGAGCTGCTCGCGCGTCGAGCCGAGCTACCTTACGATTATCCTGGGTCCGAAGGGGCCAGCAACGCTGATCAAGAACCCAGGCGAGCAGGGCTGCTGCAGCGATGTCGATAAGCTTGGCTACGGCAACAGCTGGAGCGCCGGGCCGTTCTCGTGCCAGTCGTCAACCAAGGGACTGACCTGCACGGCCACGAACGGCCATGGATTTTTCATCAGCAAGGCCAAGGCGACGGCGAAGTAACGTCTGCCGCTGTCGCGGAGAGGAGAGGCCGGCCGGCCTCAGCCGGCCTTGTCCAGTTCGCCGCGCGCCTTGGCGGCCGCCACCTGGCGAATGGCATCGGCCAGCGTATCGGCATCCTGCGCGCCCATGACGGCGTATTTGTCCTCGAGCAGGAAGCACGGCACACCAGAAATGCCCATGCGCGACGCGGTGGCGATCTCGGTGCGCACCGCCTCGACATCGGCCTCGGTCGGCAAAAGCGAGGCGACCACGGACGCATCCATGCCAGCCTCGCGCGCGGCTTCGACCAGCACGGCATGGTCGCCGATGTCAGCGCCTTCCTCGAAATTCAGCTGGAACAGCCGCCGTACAAGCCTGTTCTGAATGGCTTCGCCGGCGGCCCCTGCCCAGCGGATCAGCCGGTGCGCATCCAGCGTATTCGGCGCCACTTTGATGGCGTCGAAGGCAAAGGAAATGTCTTCCGCTTCGCCCAGCGGCTCGATGCGGTCGTGAATCTCGCGGATACGCTCGTCGCTGCCGAATTTTGCCAGCATGTATTCGCGCCGGTCCTTGCCTTCAGGCGGAATGGTCGGATCGAGCTGGAACGGCCGCCAGCGGACATGCACGTCGACATCGCCGACGGCGGCGATTGCCCTGTCGAGCCGCTTCTGGCCGATGAAGCACCAGGGGCAGACGACATCGGACACCACATCGACGGTGATGGCGTTCAATTCGCTCATCTCGATCTCCTGATCCCTCAGTTGGGTTTGCGCCACCATGTTGGCAGTTGATATCCGAATATGGGCGTCTTTTGCGGATGTTCCAGGTAGTTCCAGTAGGCGATCCATTGCTGCGTGTTGTACTGCATCGGCACCATGTAGTTGCCGGAGATCAGCAGCCGGTCGAGAACGCGAACGGCGGCAACATAATCCTCCTTGGAACGGGCGCGCAGCATCGCCTCGATTGCCGCGTCCACAGCCGGGTCGGCGACGCCGGCGAGATTGAACGAGCCTTCCGTCCGGGCGGCAGTCGAACTCCAGCGCCCGCTCTGCTCGATGCCGGGTGACAACGAATTGTTGAAGCCGCTCGATCCGACCAAGACCTCGAAATCGAAGCGCTGCTTGCGCGACTGTATCTGATCGCCGTCGAGGCTGCGAATGGTGAGATTGATGCCGATCTTCTCCAGCGTGCGCTGATAGATGCCGGCAAGGCGCTCCTCGTCCTGCGAAGCGGTCAGGATCTCGAAGCCGAAGGGTTTGCCTTCGGGATCAAGCATCGTTCCATTCTGCACGTGGTAGCCGACACTTTTCAAAAGATCGAAAGCTGCCTTCAAGACGCGCCGATCCTGGCCCGATCCGTCGGTCACCGGCGGCCGCCATGTGCCGTCCATGACATCGGCCGGCACGCGGCCGGGGTAGGGCGCCAGAAGCGCTTTCTCCCTGTCGTCGGCCGGATGGCCGAGCGCGGAAAGCTCGGAATTCTGCCAGTAACTCATCGTGCGCGTGTATTTGCCGCCGAACAGGTTCTTGTTGGCCCATTCGAAGTCGTAGAGCATGCCGAGCGCGCGCCGCACGACCGGGTTGGCGAATTTCGGCAACCGCGTGTTGAACAGGAAACCGGTCACCACCGGCGGAATGCCGGTGTCGAAGGTTTCGGCGATCACGTCCCCCTTGTGGAAGGCCGGAAAATCGAGATCGCGCTCGCGCTTCACCGGATCGCTGTCGTCATCGATGGCGCAGAGGCCTTTCTTGAACGCTTCGAGCTTGGCGTTGGCGTTGAGGAAATACTCGATGGTGATCTGGTCGTAATTGTCGAAACCGCGCTTGGCGGGGACATCCTTGCCCCAATAGTCCGGGTTGCGCTTGAAGACGATGCGCTGGCCTGGCTGCACCTGCGCGATCGTATACGGACCGCTGCCGATCACCGGCTTGAGCGTCGTCCTGTCGAAAGTCTCCTTGTCGAAGGCGTGCTTCGGGATGATCGGGGTCAGCGCGATGATCAGCGGGAATTCGCGATCGGCCTTGTCGTTGAAGGTGAAGCGCACGCTGTGGTCGCCGGTCTTTTCGAGCTTGGCGACCCTGGCCATGCGGTCGCTGTAAGGCGGGCGGCCTTTGTCGGTGTAGACA
>NZ_RZPL01000186.1:0-8578 GCF_004022805.1 Mesorhizobium sp. M7A.F.Ca.CA.002.04.1.1
ATCCTCAATGCCGCCGACCTGGCGTTTCGGGAGATGGGGTTTGCCAACACCTCGGTCGAGGAGATCGCGACGCGTGCCGGCTTGACCCGCAAAACGGTCTACAATCTGTTCAGTTCGAAAGAAGAAATCGCGTTGCGGCTCATCGCCCGCGTGGAGGCGGGCGATGCCGCCTACCGCGCCCGCATGGCGGCGAACGAAGATGTATTCGTCATGCTCGAGACAGTCTTTCTCGACAGCGCCGGCTGGTGCCTGGCCAATCCCTCGCTTGCCAGGCTGGCTCTTGCCCCCGCCGAGCGTCCGTCCCTGCAGCCGCCGCCCGACCGGCCCTCATTCCAGCGCCTGGTCCGGGACCTTCTGGTGCTCGGCCAACGGCAAGGTGTCATTCGCAGGGATGACGATGCCAATTTCATGGCGCTGGTCCTGCTTGGAATATACGGCCAGGCGATGCTTTCGGCGCTTTCGGCCGGGTCATTCAGCGAGGACGAGATCAGGCACCTCATCCGCATCGTCGTTGAAGGGATCGGCAAACGCTAACTACGCGAACCACTTGTCCGCCGATCTCCAAAGCGCCGCAGGAGTGCTCCCGGCCTTCGCTTCATTGGCTGCTCTTCGGAGCCTTGGCGTCCTTTGAACGCTCCGCGATAGCGGGGCCGGCCCCGGACGTCTTTTCGGTTGCAGCGCTCGGCGTGGCTTGCTTTGGCGGGTTTTGTCCCTCCGACTGGCGGGTGCGGTCTTCCACTTCGCCCATCCGGCGGGTGAGCCCTATTCCGCCGGCAGGCTTCTCGTTGGCGGCCGCATCCTGGGAGAATTCATCGGAAGCGTCGGCATCGGTCTTTGCCGGATATTTCGTCGCACCGGTTTCATAGCGGGTTTCGTTCTCAGTCATGGCATCTCTCCAGTTGCATGACGGATAAACATCTCGGCGCTATCCGGGTTCCAATTCCTGGACTTGGATTCCGGACGGATCTGGATTCCGCCCGGTCGGCCACCCAAGCGACGAGATGAGCAGCACCCTACTGCAGCAGACCCTTGACGATGCCGCTCGCCTTGCCGAAATCCATCTGGCCGGCATATTTCTGCTTCAGTGCGGCGATCACCTTGCCCATGTCCTTCTGGCTGGCCGCACCGGTCGCGGCGATCGCCTCGCGCGCCGCAGCAGTTACCGCCGCATCATCCAGCTGCGTCGGCAGGAAGGTGCGGATGATCTCCATCTCGCCGCGCTCCTGCGCGGCCAGTTCCGGCCGCTTGCCGTCATCGAAGGCTTTGGCCGATTCCTCGCGCTGCTTCACCATCTTGGCCAGGATCTGCAGGATCTCCTCGTCGCTGGCCGGCTCCTTGCCTGACCCGCGATTGGCAATGTCGCGGTCGTGAATGGCGGCCTGGATCAGCCGCAATGTCGGCAGCCGGTGCTTGTCCTGCGCCTTCATCGCGCTCTTCAGGGATTCGGCGATTTTGCCGCGCATGGTGCATTCTCCTTCGATCGGCGCGGACAATAGCGCCGCGGGCGAGCCAAGGCAAACTCTGATGTGCCGGGGCAAGCCACTGATTTTGCTAGGCGAAATAAAATATGGCGGCATTTCGCATGATCATTGACCGCCCTGCCCCCTTCCCCTATGTACTGGGCCTTGCATGAACGGAAATTTGACTGCGTGGAAGCCGCGAAATCGCCGCTTCGCGCCGTTTGCCGCGCAGATGGCCCGCCGGGCCGGTTGCAGCGCGCGGCCTGACAGGAGTGCCGCATGGCCGAGATGACGCCCGCCTTGACCCCCGCTTGGGCCACGGAAAAGCCGACCGCCCTTCTGGTGCTGGCCGACGGTACCGTCATCGAAGGTCGCGGTCTCGGCGCCACCGGCTCCGCTGTCGCCGAAGTCTGCTTCAACACGGCGCTGACCGGCTATCAGGAAATCCTCACCGATCCGTCCTATGCCGGCCAGATCGTCACCTTCACCTTCCCGCATATCGGCAACATCGGCACCAATGACGAGGACATCGAGGATCTCAATCCGCTCGCCCGCGCCGGCGCCGTCGGCGCCGTGTTCAAGGCCGATGTCACCAACCCGTCCAACTACCGTGCCGGCACTGGTCTCGACCAGTGGCTGAAGAAGCGCGGCATCGTCGCTTTGTCGGGCATCGACACCCGCGCGCTCACCGCGCTGATCCGTGAAAAGGGCATGCCCAACGCCGTCATCGCGCATGCGCCCGATGGCGTGTTCGACATCGACGATCTGAAGCGCCGCGCCGCCGCATGGTCGGGCCTGATCGGGCTGGATCTCGCCAAGGAGGTTACGTCGGGCCAGTCCTCGGTCTGGCGCGAGACACCCTGGGTGTGGAACGAAGGCTTTGGCGAACAGATCGAACCGACAATGCACGTCGTCGCCATCGACTACGGCGTCAAACGCAACATCTTGCGCCTGCTCGCCGGCCTCGGCGCCAAGGTCACCGTGGTGCCGGCCAAGTCCGGCGCCGAGGAAATCCTCGCCATGCAGCCGGACGGCATTTTTCTCTCCAACGGCCCCGGCGACCCGGAAGCCACCGGCGACTATGCCGTACCGGTCATCCGGGATCTGCTGAAGACCGACATCCCGGTGTTCGGCATCTGCCTTGGCCACCAGATGCTGGCGCTGGCGCTGGGCGGCAAGACCGCCAAGATGCACCAGGGCCATCACGGCGCCAACCATCCGGTCAAGGACCACACCACCGGCAAGGTCGAGATCGTCTCGATGAACCACGGCTTTGCCGTGGATGCCGACTCGCTGCCATCAGGCGTCGAGGAAACCCACGTCTCGCTGTTCGACGGTTCGAATTGCGGCATCACCCTGACCGGCCGGCCGGTGTTCTCGGTCCAGCATCACCCCGAGGCTTCGCCCGGCCCGCAGGATTCACACTACCTGTTCCGCCGCTTCGTCAATTTGATCCGCGAAAAGCGCGGTGAGGAATTGCTGGCCGAACGGGCTTAGCGCGATCCGGTAGCGCCGCCCCTCATTGCCCTGCCGGGATGGCCCTCCCTGGTGAGCGCAATGCGGTTGTGACTCACACCTGTGCTCCATCCTCAGCGACACCGGTGGCGACATTCGTGCGCGCTGCCGGCCTCGCAACTTTCGTCACAAAGACGATGACCGCCAGCGTCAGGAAGCACGCTCCCAGCAGATAGGGCGCGCCGCCGAAGGTCACCGGCGCGCTTGGCCCGGTGAACCAGGAAAAGATCGCCGTGTAGAGCAGCGGCGTGATGATCGAGGTGATCGAGAAGATCGAGGTCATCGCGCCCTGCAGTTCGCCTTGCGCCGAAGGCGGCACCTTGGCGGCGGCGAGGCTCCGCAGCGGCGGGTCGGCCAGCGCTTCCAGGCAGCCGACGACGATCACCGCATAGATCATCCAGCCTTGCGACGCGAAGGCGTAGCCGAAGGCGCTGGCTGCCGTGAATGTCAGGCCGATGACTGCGGTCTTCCACTCGCCAAGCCTAGGGATGACGCGCGGCAGCACCGTCGCCATGACGATCGCGCCGCACAGGCCAAAGGCGCCGAGCGAGAAGCCGATCTGCTGCTCGCTCCAGCCATAGCGGTAGCTGGAGACGAACGACCAGACCGCCGGATACATCATATGCCCGAGCGTCATCAGGAAGAAGACAAGCCCGATCCAGCCGATGCCTTGATATTGGCGCATCTGCAGAAGCGTGCCGACCGGGTTGGCGCGTTTCCACTCGAAGCGGCGGCGGTGCTTGTCATCGAGCGTTTCCGGCAGGAAAAACAAAGCGATGAGGAAATTCACGAAGGCGAGCCCGGCGGCGAAATAGAACGGCACGCGCGGCCCGAACGTGCCGAGCAGCCCGCCCAGAACCGGCCCGATGACGAAGCCGACGCCAAATGCGATGCCGAGCAGGCCGAAATTCTTAGCCCGATTGTCATCGTTCGAGATGTCGGCGATGAAGGCCGATGTCGTCGAATAGCTGGCGCCCGAAATGCCGGCCAGCACGCGCCCGATGAACAGCATCGGGTAGGACCAGGCGACGGCGCAGATCAGATTGTCGATGGAGAAGGTCAGCACCGATGCGAGCAGGATCGGCCGCCGCCCGAACCGGTCGCTCAAGCCGCCCATGATCGGTGCGAAGAAGAACTGCATCGCCGCATAGACGAAGAACAGCCAGCCGCCTTCGATCGCCGCGCCGCTGATGCTGACCCCGGTCAATTCCCGGAGATAGGCCGGCAGCACCGGCATGATCATGCCGAAGCCGATAATGTCGAGCAGCAGCGTGGTGAAGACGAGCGCAAGGCCCCGTCTGGCGGTTTTGGGGTCGATCATGCAGGATCAAGCTCCTCTGCTCGCCCTCAGGCGCAGGCGGACGCACCTTATAGGCGAGCTCGCGGAAAGGAACAATGCAGGAACAGGCCGAATCTATTCATCCTGACACCACCTGACGGCAGCATCGCCGGCAGGTGAAGCTCGACAACGGTCTGGTCAGATCGGCCCACTCAGCGTGTTGCAATCCGACAGCTTGCCGCTCTTGTAACCACGCGCCAGCCAGGTCTGCCGCTGCTGCGAGGTGCCGTGGTTGAAGCTTTCCGGCACGACATAGCCCTGCATCTTCTTCTGCAGCGTGTCGTCGCCGATCTGCTTGGCGGCGTTCAGCGCGCTTTCGATGTCGCCCTGCTCCAATATGCCTTTCTGTCCGGTGTAGTGGGCCCACACACCGGCAAAGCAGTCGGCCTGAAGCTCGATTCGCACCGACATCTGGTTGGCCTCGACCTCGCCCATGCTCTGCCGCATCTGGTTGAACTTGGACATGATGCCGGTCAGGTTCTGCACATGATGGCCGATTTCATGCGCGATCACATAGGCGCGGGCAAATTCGCCCGAAGCGCCGAACTGCTGGTCGAGTTGCTGGAAGAAGGTCATGTCCAGATAGACCTTGTGGTCGCCGGGACAATAGAACGGTCCGGCCGCCGCGGAGGCAAAGCCGCAGGCCGAGCGCACCTGGCCGGAAAACAGCACCAGCTTGGGATCCTCGTAGGTCAATCCCTGCGACTTGAAGATGCCGGTCCAGGTGTCCTCGGTCTCGGCCAGCACGGTCGCCACGAACTGCTTCATCTCGTCATTGGCCGGTGTGGCACCGTTGTCCTGGCCGCTATTGTCGGTGATCTGGCCGCCGCCGCCCGGCAGCAGGCCGCCGTCGCCACCGCCCAGGATCGTCGAAGGATCGAAGCCGAAATACCATCCGGCCAGCACCACCAGGATGACGAGGAAGATGCTGCCGCCGCCACCGGTACGGCCGCCGATCGGAATGCGGAACTGGCCACCGCCGCCGCCGAGTCCGCCGCCGCCGCTGTCGCTGCGGTCGTCCTCGATATTGTCACTCTGACGACGGCCCTTCCAGAGCATGGCAACTCCTCGTGCAGCAAACCTCCCCGTTGCTCCGGGGCGACAAACAATTATCTCAACGGTTGCGCCAAGTCACAGCATTTTTCGATGGCCTTTTTGGCCACACGGGTTGCCTTGCGGCCAAGTTCGTTGTGGCGAGCGGCTCGGCGTGGCAATCGTCCCCGTGGCCTACAGCCGATCACGTAAGCCCGACAGAGAGCTAATCTTCCTGCTTGGCGCCGGCGCTCTTGCCGTCGGAGCTCTTCGAACGCTCCTCGAAACGCGCCGCGCCCTTTTTCAGCGGATGGCCGGTTTCGGCTTCGGTCTTGCGCTCATCCCTGGCCGCCGCCTGTTTCAGTCCCTCGGCTGCCTGCTTGCCCTTTGCCGCCGGCGTTTGTTCGATGCCCATCGTTTCCTCCCTTTCGCGCGCCAATCGCACGGATCTGGTGCAAACGTGTCTGGCGTGCGACGGTTCCGGCGACGCGGGAACTCTGGCGCTCAGCGCGCCGTCATCGCCTTGCGGAAGGCTTCCAGCGTCTCGGCGCTGACATGGTGCTCGATGCCCTCGGCATCGATGCGCGCTGTCTCCGCACTGACACCGAGCGAGCGCAAGAAAGCTTCCACCGTCTGGTGGCGGATGCGGCTTTCCTCCGCGACTTTGCGGCCGGCTTCGGTCAGGAACACGCCACGATAGGGCTTTCTCGACACCAGACCGTCGGCGCACAGCCTGGTCAGCATCTTGGCCACCGTCGGCTGCGCGACGCCGAGCCGTGCGGCGATGTCGACCTGACGCGCCTCGTTGCCGTCTTCGATCAGGTCGGCGATCAGCTCGACATAATCCTCGACCAACGCACTGCGGCGCGCTTCGCGCTGCTGCCGGAAGCCCTCCGAATGAATTTCGGCGTCGAGCAGCGGCTCGCGCGGAACTGGTCTGTTCTTCAGCACCAATACGCGCTCCTCCCAGGACTATTTGCCATCCATGCTTTCATAGCACGGGCTCTGATTCTTCAGGCCGTTTATTTGCATTCCGCCACAGGTGCAACCGGGGCTTCCGATTGCCGCTTCACCCGATGACCGCCAGCCGGATAAAAAGCAACGACAATGAAATATAGCATATTGCATAATGTTGAGCCATGGCATAGCTTAAGCCAACATCGTCCAGTCTCGCGGAAAGCCCTCCTTCATGTCCGAAGCCGAAGCCACAGCCTCCCGTTCCTCATGGCGGTTCGCCAGGCCCGACGAGGACGAGCAGCCCAGCCTGCGCGAAGTCAATTCCTCTATCGCCGTGCCGAACTCGGGCGTCTGGTTCCGTCGCCTGTTCGCCTTCATGGGTCCCGGCTACATGGTCTCGGTCGGCTATATGGACCCCGGCAACTGGGCGACCGACCTCGCCGGCGGCGCCCAGTTCGGTTACACGCTGCTGTTCATCATCATGCTGTCCAACCTGATGGCGATCCTTTTGCAGGCGCTGGCGGCACGGCTCGGCATCGCCACCGGCCGCGACCTCGCCCAGGCCTGCCGGGCCTATTATCCCCGGCCGGTGAACTTCGTGCTGTGGATCGCCTGCGAGCTGGCCATCATCGCCTGCGACCTGGCCGAAGTCATCGGCACCGCGATCGCATTGCAGCTTCTGTTCGGCATTCCGCTGATCGGCGGCGCCATGCTGACGGCGCTCGATGCCTTCCTCGTGCTGCTCCTGATGAACAAGGGGTTTCGCTATCTCGAAGCCTTCGTCATCGCGCTTTTGATCATCATCTTCAGCTGCTTCGCCATCCAGATCTTCGTCGCCGCCCCGCCGGCCGGTTCGATCCTGCATGCCATGTTCGTGCCGTCGTCGGAAATCGTCACCAATCCGGCGATGCTCTACATCGCCATCGGCATCATCGGCGCCACCGTCATGCCGCATAATCTCTATCTGCACTCCTCGATCGTGCAGACCCGCGCCTATGAACGCACCGACAAGGGCAAGCGCGACGCCATCAAATGGGCAACGACGGACTCGACCATCGCCCTGATGCTGGCTTTGTTCGTCAACGCCTCGATCCTGATCGTGTCCGCGGTCGCCTTTCACAACACCGGCCACCAGGACGTCGCAGAGATCGGCCAGGCCTTCGAGCTGCTGTCGCCGCTGCTCGGCCTCGGCATCGCCTCGATCCTGTTCGCTGTGGCGCTGCTGGCTTCCGGCCTGAACTCGACGGTGACGGCCACGCTCGCCGGCCAGATTGTTATGGAAGGCTTCCTGCGCCTGCGCATCCCCAACTGGGCACGCCGGCTGCTGACGCGCGGCCTCGCCATTATCCCGGTGGTGGTCGTCACCGCGCTCTATGGCGAAAAGGGCACCGGCCAGTTGCTGGTGTTCAGCCAGGTCATCCTGTCGATGCAACTGCCCTTCGCGGTCGTCCCGCTGGTGCAGTTCGTCTCCGACAAGAAGAAGATGGGCAATCTCGCCATTCCGCGCGGCGTCGCAGCCCTTGCCTGGGTGGTCGCCGCGATCATCCTGGTGCTCAACTTCAAGCTGCTCTACGACACCATGTTCGGGGTCGGCTGAGTTCCGCTTCGCCTGGAAACCAGCTGCCCTCTGCGCAGGGGGCAGCCTCGCGACAAATCGGCAATCCGCGCTATGTTTTCCGGCATCATGACCCGGATCGAAGACATCAGGAAATTCTACGCGCGGCTGCTGGCCGCCAATGCCGGCTCGCCCGACCCACGTCTGGAAGCGGCTTTCGCCGACGTGCCGCGCGAAGCGTTTCTCGGTCCCGGACCGTGGACGGTCGTCGCCGGCAACGGCAGGGTCACAACACCAAGCGCCGATCCGGCTCATATCTATCAGAACGTGCTGGTGGCGCTCGACGACGACAAGGGCATCAACAATGGCGAGCCATTCCTGCACGCCATGTGGATTGGAAAGCTTGAACCGAAACCCGGTGAGGCGGTTTGCCATATCGGCGCCGGCACCGGCTACTACACCGCCGTGCTGGCCCGGCTGGTTTCGCCAGGCGGCATCGTCACCGCTTTCGAACTCGACGAGAAGCTGGCCGATCTGGCGCGTCAAAATCTCGAAGCCTATGGCAATGCGACGGTGGTCCATGGCGATGCCGTGACGACGCCCCTGCCGCCATCCGACATCATCTATGTCAATGCCGGGGTCGCAGCGCCCCCGGCCGGATGGCTGAAGGCGCTGCGGCCAGGCGGCCGCATGATCTTTCCCTGGCGGCCGGCCGAGCGC
>NZ_RZPL01000187.1:0-8552 GCF_004022805.1 Mesorhizobium sp. M7A.F.Ca.CA.002.04.1.1
TTCTCTCGGCCTTCCGAGACGGGTGAGGGCGTTCCGGCGGCAAGTTGGACTTTTCCAGTGCGCCGGTTCAACACCCCCGAGCCGCCGTACGGGAAAGCATGGAGGAGCGCGCGTTAGTCAGTCATCGCGCCTTCCCCCGGCGGCAGCGGGCTTCCCATCGCCCGCTGCCGCACAATTTCAAAAGCGCTTCAACGATCCGATGCCAACGACATCGGCAGCGAGCAGCTTTATCGCGCACTGCTTCGAGCGATCTCGGTCGCGATGCGCTTTGGCAAAGGCCACAATGCAGATGTCTGCCACTCAACCTTCCGGCGAAATCGCGTATAACAGCCCTATGAAGATTCTCGTCATAGAAGACGATCGCGAGGCTGCGGATTACTTGCAGAAAGCCTTTGCCGAGGCCGGTCACACCGCGCATGTCGCCGGTGACGGCGAAACCGGCTTTGCGCTCGCCGACGCCGGCGACTACGACGTGATGGTGATCGACCGGATGATGCCGCGTCGCGACGGCCTGTCGGTCATTGCCGGTCTCAGGTCCAGGGGCAACACGACGCCGGTGCTGATCCTGTCGGCGCTCGGCGAGGTCGATGACCGGGTCACGGGTTTGCGCGCCGGCGGCGACGATTACCTGACAAAGCCCTATGCCTTCTCCGAGCTTCTCGCCCGCGTCGAGGTGCTGAACCGGCGCGCCAGTGCCAAGGAAGCGGAAACCGTCTACCGCGTCGGCGATCTCGAACTCGACAGGCTGTCGCATTCGGTCCGCCGTGCGTCACGCGAGATAACGCTGCAGCCGCGTGAGTTCCGCTTGCTCGAATATCTGATGCGGCATGCCGGCCAGGTGGTGACGCGCACCATGCTGCTGGAAAATGTCTGGGACTACCATTTCGATCCGCAGACCAATGTCATCGACGTCCATGTCTCCCGGCTGCGCGGCAAGATAGAGAAGGGCTTCGACAAGCCCATCCTGCATACGGTTCGCGGCGCCGGCTATATGCTGAAGAGTGGTTAGCTGCGGCATGGCTCTTTCCGTGCCCGCCATCATGAAGACGACGGCAGCGCGGCTTTCGGCGCTCTACTTCCTGCTCTTCGCGCTCTGCGCGGTGGCGCTCGTCTTCTACATGACCTCGCTGTCGGCGCGAATGCTGACCGCGCAGACGCAGGAGACCATCAATGACGAAGTGCTCGG
Organism: Mesorhizobium sp. M7A.F.Ca.CA.002.04.1.1; assembly: GCF_004022805.1. Lineage (NCBI taxonomy): Bacteria > Pseudomonadati > Pseudomonadota > Alphaproteobacteria > Hyphomicrobiales > Phyllobacteriaceae > Mesorhizobium > Mesorhizobium sp. M7A.F.Ca.CA.002.04.1.1. Next base: position 1,187 of record NZ_RZPL01000187.1, read on the forward strand.
CCTTGCCCGCGCCTATCAGCGCGGTGGCCTGCCGGTACTGGTCCGCGTGGTCGAAGCGCGCTCGCGCCAGCCCGGCGCAAACCTTTACCTGATCGCCGACGCCAACGGCCAGATCCTGACCGGCAACGTGCAGAGCCTCGAACCTGGCGTTCTCGAAACCGAAGGCTGGACCAGCAGTCCGTTCTCTTATCAGCGCTTTGGCGAGGGAGAGCTCGAGCGCCTGCGCAACCTTCCCGCCGAGCAGGGTACCACCACCCAATCCGAGCAGAACGATGCGCAGGCGCAGGGCGAAAAAGGCCACAACGCCATTGCGCTGGTGCTGCGGCTGCCGAACCAGATGATCATGCTGGTCGGCCGCGACCTTGGCGAGCCGGAACGGTTTCGTGCCGTCATCCGCCGTGCGCTGATGCTGGCGCTCGGCATGATGGGGCTGGGCGGATTGCTGATCTGGTTTTTTGTCGGCCGCGCTGCGCTGAAGCGCATCGACAGCGTGTCGGAAGCCAGCCGTCGCATCATGGGCGGCGATCTGTCGGGCAGGCTGCCGGTGACGGGGGTTGGCGACGAGTTCGACCGGCTCTCCGAAAATCTCAATGCCATGCTGGCCAGGATCGCCACGCTGAACGAAGGCTTGAAGCAGGTTTCCGACAACATCGCGCATGATCTGAAGACGCCGCTGACCCGGCTGCGCAACCGGGCCGAAGCGACGCTTTCGGGCAAGCAAAAGCCCACCGACTACCGGCAGGCGCTGGAAGGCACCATCGCCGAGTCGGACCAGTTGATAAAAACCTTCAACGCCATCCTGATGATCTCCCGGCTGGAGGCTGGCTACTCGTCTGAAAATACGAACCGCGTCGATCTTGCGGAAGCCGTACGCGATGTCGTCGAGCTCTATGAGCCGGTGGCGGAAGAGGCGGGCGTGTCGCTGGAAGCAGACGCGCACGAGGCGGTGTCCGTCAACGGCAACCGCGAACTGATCGGTCAGGCGCTGTCGAACATCGTCGACAACGCCATCAAATATGCCACCGGCGCCAATGCCCAGCCGGCGGTGCGCGTCACGCTCGAGCGAACCGGTGCGGACGTTCGCCTGTCGGTTGCCGACAATGGCCACGGCATTCCCGACGATGGCGACCGCGCGCGTGCCACGGAACGTTTCGTGCGGCTGGAGAAGAGCCGTTCGCAACCGGGTTCCGGTCTTGGCCTCAGCCTCGCCAAGGCGGTCATGACATTCCACAATGGCCGGCTTGAACTCTTGCCTGGCAATCCTGGACTATCCGTGGTCATGAGTTTCCCGGTTCGGGAGGATCACTGATGAGCACGACTGCGAGAGCGAAAGATTGGCTGCTGAAGCCGGCGGCCAGGCTTGTTCCGCTGGACGAGGACCGTGCGCGGCTGGAACTGGCCGAGATCGCGTCCGCCGCACGCGAAGAAGGGCTGACGCGGCTGGCCAAGTTTCTGGCCGGCAAAGGGGAGGGCCAGGATTTCCTCGCCGCCGTCTTCGATCTGTCGCCGTTCCTGCGCGATACGGCACGTCGCCGGCCGCAAATCCTGGACGGGCTGTTCGAGCAGACAATCGAGGCTCGGCTGAAAGCGATCGGCGCCGCCATAGACCTGGCGCATTTGGCGGAGACCCTTTCGGAATCCGGCCTGATGATGGAGCTGCGCCAGTGGAAGGCGGAGGCGCATTTCCTCATCGCGCTGGCCGATCTTGCCGGCGAGGCCGAAACGGCGCTGACGGTCCGGCGGTTGAGCGACCTCGCTGACGCCTGTACCCGTGCCGCCGTCGACTTCCTGCTGCGCGACGCGCACGGCCAGGGCAAACTCAAACTGCCGGATGTCGACAACCCGTCGAAACAGTCGGGTTGGATCCTGCTCGGCATGGGCAAGCTCGGGGCACATGAGCTGAATTTTTCCTCGGACATCGATCTGGTGGTTTTCTTCGATCCGGAAGCACCGGCGGTCGTCGACCCGCTCGACGCCACCGAATTGTTTTCGCGGCTGACGCGCCGCCTGGTTCGCATCCTGCAGGACCGCACCGAGCACGGATATGTCTTCCGCACCGATCTGAGGCTGCGCCCCGACCCCGGTTCGACACCGCTGGCGATCCCGGTTGAGGCGGCACTGCGCTACTATGAGGCGCGCGGCCAGAACTGGGAGCGCGCCGCCATGATCAAGGCACGTCCGGTGGCTGGCGATCTGGCCGCGGGCGCTACCTTCCTCAAGGAGCTTCAGCCCTATATCTGGCGCAAATACATGGATTACGCGGCGATTGCCGACGTCCATTCGATCAAGCGTCAGATCCACGCCCACAAGGGCCATGGTGAGATCGCGGTCAAGGGCCACAACGTCAAGCTCGGCCGCGGCGGCATTCGCGAGATCGAGTTCTTCGTCCAGACCCAGCAGCTTATCGCCGGCGGACGCTTCCCTGAACTGCGTGGCCGCGAGACCGTGCCGATGCTCGGCGAGCTTGCGACACGCGGCTGGATCACCACCGAGGCGCGCGATGCGCTCGCCCGCCAGTACTGGTTCCTGCGCCGCGTCGAACATGCCGTGCAGATGGTTGCCGACGAGCAGACCCACACGCTGCCGGAAGATGATGAAGGCTTGGAGCGCATCGCCCGCATGCTCGCCTTTGCCGATGCTTCTGCCTTTTCCCAGGCGTTTCGCGCCTCGTTGCAGCAGGTCGAACGCCACTACGCGGCACTGTTCGAAACAGCACCCGAACTGTCGACAGGCATCGGCAATCTCGTCTTCACCGGCGATGTCGACGATCCCGATACGCTGCAGACCTTGCACGGCCTCGGCTTCCAGCGGCCAAGCGACATCTGCCGCGTCATCCGAGGCTGGCATTTCGGTCGCTATCGCGTCACCCAGTCGGCGGAGGCGCGCGAGCGGCTGACGGAATTGACGCCGGCGCTGCTGCGCTCCTTCGGCCAGACGCGCCGGGCCGACGAAGCGCTGATGCGCTTCGACGAATTTCTCGCCGGCCTGCCGGCCGGCATCCAGCTGTTTTCCCTGCTGCAGTCCAATCCGGCCCTGCTCAAGCTCCTGGCAACGATCATGGGTGCGGCGCCCCGGCTGGCGGCGATCATCACCCGCCGGCCGCATGTCTTCGATGGTCTGCTCGACCCGGCCTTGCTGACGGAGCTACCGGACCGCGCCTATCTGTCGGCACGGCTTTCCGCCTTTGTCGAGGGCGACCGGCTTTATGAGGACGTGCTCGACCGGCTGCGCATTTTTGCTTCCGAGCAGAAATTCCTGATCGGCGTCCGGCTGCTCGCCGGCTCGATCGATCCGGCGCGCGCCGGCCGCGCCTTCTCCGATCTGGCGGATCTCACCATCGAGGCTGCGTTGCAGGCGGTGACGGCCGAATTCGCGGCGCGCCACGGCACCATTGCCGGCGGCGTGGTTGCGCTGCTCGGCATGGGCAAGCTCGGCAGCCGCGAGCTGACCGCCGGATCGGATGTCGACCTGATCCTGCTTTACGACCACGCGCCGGACGCCGAGGAGTCCGATGGCGACAAGCCGCTGGCGCCTTCGCATTACTACACCCGCATGACGCAGCGGCTGATCGCAGCTGTGTCGGCGCCGACGGCGGAGGGCGTGCTCTACGAACTCGACCTGCGCCTGCGGCCATCAGGCAACAAGGGTCCTGTGGCGACCCATATCGATGCCTTCAAGAAATACCAGCGCCAGGAAGCCTGGACCTGGGAGCACATGGCGTTGGCACGCGCGCGCGCCATAGCTGGCGACGCCAGCCTGTGCAGTGAGGTTGAAGCGGAAGTGGCGGCGGTGCTTGGTCAGCCGCGCGACGCCGCAAAGGTGATGGCCGAGGCCTCGGAGATGCGGGCTATGATCGAGAAGGAAAAGCCGCCGCGCGACCTGTGGGACATCAAGCTGATCCCCGGCGGCCTGATCGATCTCGAATTCATCGCCCAAGTCGCTGTCATCACCGGGCAGGTAGGCGCCGGGCCGCGCGTTACCGGTACCGCCGAAATCCTTTCGCGCCTGTCACCGGGCTTCGCCAATGCCGGGGCGAGGCAGGAGCTTTTCGACGCCTATGCGCTCTATCTGGCGCTGACCCAGATGACGCGGCTGTGCCTTACCGGAGCCTTCGAGCGCGACGACGTTCCGCCGGGGCTTTCGGATCTGCTTCTGGCGGTGACCGACCTGCCGGATTTCGGTGTGCTCGAAGCACACCTCAAGGAGACGTCGCAGAAGGTCAGGAAGGATTTCGACCTTTTGCTTCGTGCGGGATGACCGGGAAGCGATCGTCCCTTGGAATCGGGGACGTTTCGTGGTCCTCCAGTCTCATGCAGCTACTCTGTTCGCCGAATCTGCTGCAGCGCCCGGCTTGCGTGAGACTGCAAAATCCGGTCGCGCAGATAGGCATAGAAACGCGGCGGCAGCATGCCATAGTCGAATCGGGACGGTTTGCTCCCCGCGATAGGCCTGAGATCGGGACCCGGCCAGAGGAAATGATTGGTTTCGGTGACGACGATCCATGATGGCGTGTCATCGAGGCCGAGATAGGCTTTGAGGGGCGCAGGTATTTCTACTGCATCGGCAGGATCTGCTGGTGGCGAGTGTGTGACCGGAACGACCGTTATGACTTCACGGCCCTCCACGACCGCGCGGCGACAATGGCGCATGATCGGTTTTTGCGACCTTCTTCGGCACCCTTTTCGTGTTCTCTCACCCAGAGGTAAGAATAGGAAATCACCAGACCCGGGATAGGTTTGGGCAGGCTCACGGTGTCCAGTCTTTGAGCATTGCATCAAGCCCGGCATATTCGCTCGATACGGCGCTTTCGGCGATGGCGTTAAGCGTCTCGTCGTCCAGCTCTTCCACAGGACGGGCGACCCGTCCCTTGACCAAGACCTCGAACATCGCCGCCGACAGGAGTACCGTGTGGGTCCGGCCATTCTTTGTGATTGCGACCGGCGCACGCTGGGCAGCATCCTGAAAACGCCCGACATTCTGCTGGAATTCCGTTGAAGTCACTCGCATGACAAGGCCTTTCTTTTTTATCCAAAATAGATAAAATAGATAACTTTGTCAAAGCGTTTCACCTCGCGTCCACGAGGTGGATCAGGCCTGGGATGGTGATAAAAACTTCACGCTGCAACCTTGACGGCCAGCACGCTCTTCTTCACCGGAATGCGCACCGACACGATAGTGCCGACACCTTCGCTCGACCGGATCTTCAGCGCGCCGCCCTGAAGCTCGGCCAGCGAACGTGAGATGGCAAGGCCAAGGCCGGACCCGGCATGGCTCTTGGAGAACTGGTTCTGCACCTGTTCGAACGGCCGTCCGAGCTTTCCGAGCGCCTCCTTGGGGATGCCGCAGCCATTGTCCTCGATCGTCAGCACCAGCGCGCCGGATGTGTTGCGGGCCCTGACCGATATGTGGCCGCCGTGGCCGGTGAACTTCACCGCATTGGACAAAAGGTTGATGACGATCTGCTTGATCGCACGGCGATCGGCGACCAGCGTCAGCGCATCGGCAATGCGCGTTTCCACGGAGATGGCCTTTTGCGCCGCCTGCAGCGAAACGACGCGTACGGTTTCGCTGATCAGCGGGCCGAGGTCGATCTCTTCCCGGTCCAGAGAGAACTGGCCGGCCTCGATCTTGGACATGTCGAGAATATCGTTGATGACGCCCAGCAGGTACTTGCCGCTGCTGTTGATGTCGGTGGCATATTCCTCGTAGCGCTCCGATCCGAGCGGGCCGAACAGCCCTTGTTCCATCAGTTCGGAGAAGCCGATGATGGCGTTCAGCGGCGTGCGCAACTCATGCGACATGTTGGCCAGGAATTCGGATTTGGCCCGGTTCGCCGCTTCGGCCCGTTCGGTTTCCTTCATGTATTTGCGGTTGAGGTCGACCAGTTCGCGCGAACGCTCCTCTTCGGCCCGCCGCGCGAGGCTGAGATCATGGATCGTTGCCATCAGCCGTCGCTCACTGTCGACCAGCTTCTCCTGGTGCAGCTTGATCTGGGTGATGTCGGAACCGACCGAGACGATGCCGCCGTCCCGGGTCTTCAGTTCGTTGACCTGCAGCCAGCGGCCATCGGCCAACTGCCGCTCGAAAGTGGCGCCGCCCTGCAGGCCGCTGGTGTGGGCAAGCCGCCTTTCGGAAGCAAAGGCCAGCATGCGTTCTTCCAGAGCCGCGCGCGCGGTGCCCGGCATCACGTCGCGGTCCGAAAGCCCGTTGTCCTGCTGGTATTTGGAATTGCACATGATCAGGTGCTGCGTCGAATCCCACAGCACGAAGGATTCGTTGATGTTCTCGATCGCCGTTCTGAGGCGAAGGTCGGCAGCCTCGGAACGCAGCGCCAGATGACGCTGTTCGGTGACGTCGACGGCGATGCCGATCAGCTGGATCTCCGGCGCTTCCGGATCGATGACCTGTGCCCGCGCGCGCATCCAGACCCATTGGCCATCGGCATGGCGCATGCGGAACACCTGATCGATGTGATCGATCTCGCGAGCGACGATTCTGTTGGCGAGCTCGAACAGGTCGCCGTCCTCGGGATGGATGATCTGATCGACCTCGCCGAAGGACAGCATCGTTTCGCAAGGCTTGTAGCCGAGCATGTCGTACATCGAGCGCGACCAGTACATCTTGCCGCGCACCATGTCCCAGTCCCACAGGCCGCAGCGGCCGCGAACCAGCGCCATGTCGATGCGCTGATGCGCTTCGAGGTAGATGCGGTCGGCCGCCTGCGCACGTGCCGCCTGGCCGAAATAGGCATAGAGGATGACGATCAGCACACCGGCCGTCAGCACGAACAGGGTGACGTTCAGCGAAACGGTCTTGCGCCAGGCATCGAAAACCGCGTCCTGTGGCACCAGGGCCGCCGATGCACCCTTTCCGCCATTCGCCAGGCTGACCGCGGCGTACCAATCCCGTCCGTCGATGTTGACGTCCATGACGCCCGCACGATCGCCGAACATGAACAAGGGCTGGCCGCCCTCGACGAGGCCGTCCAGAGAATGGCCCTGCCATGGCATCGAGCGTGGCGTCACCGCGACGATCTTGAAAGCGCTGTCGGTGATGACAAGCACATGGCTGCGGCCCATCGCGCCCTGACGGCTGGTGGTCTCCAGCAGATCCTGTATGGCGCCGGGCACCGTTTCCGAGGTGGTGGCGAGCGAACTGGCCAGCTGGCCCGCCGCCAGCGTCAGGATCGCCTTGGCATTGCGCTCGACATCGTCGCGCTCGTTCATCAGCGACAGCACGCGCAGCGCCGCGATGACGATCAGGAAGGTGATGATGAGGACGGGTATTGATCGGCGCAGCAGCGGCTCGGCGGCCAGAAGCCGCCGGTAGGCCGGTTCGGCGATGAGTCGCGTATTCCCGGCAAGAC
>NZ_RZPL01000188.1:0-8547 GCF_004022805.1 Mesorhizobium sp. M7A.F.Ca.CA.002.04.1.1
TGGCGAGCCGGCCCCCAGCCATCGTCAAAGGGCCCGGACCGACTTCATCCGATGTGTTGAGCCAGGCGTGGCCAAGGGCGATGCTGGTGTCCAGCCACCAAGAACTGCCGTCAGGACCACGATGGCGCATGCGCGCCAGCATTTGCTGAATGTCGGCCGCCGCGACCGCCGGTGCGTTTGCTCCGCGCAACAGGATTCCGGCGACGCCGCTCATCGGCTGCCGTGGTCGACGAGATGGGCGAAGCCGTCGATCGATCCGCCAAGCACGATATGGTTGTCGCTGACCAGCCAGGCATGTGCTTTCAACTGCTCGCCTGTGCCACGTTCGATGCCGATGCGTACCGTCGATTCATTGCCTTGGCGGGCGAGAATATACTGGCCGGAGAGCGCCTGGGTCAGGCACGTGGCGTAAGGGACGAAACGGGCCGCGGCGGCAACGCCCCAGGCGACGCGCCGCAGTTCGCCCATTGAGGCGCACTGCCGCGCGTCGAGGCGCGTCACCAGGCTGCGTACACGATTGTAGGACAACAGCGTCAGCCCCAGCCGAACTGTCGCCACCACCAGCAGGCAATGGCCAAGGAAGATCATTTCCGAGCCAGTCAGGGAGAAAATCCTGACCAGCCCGCGCCGGCTTCCCCCGCGCTTCGTCTGCTTGACGTTTGTTTCTCTCGCCGGTTCCTGCCGTAAAGCCGTGGCCCGCGAAGACAAGGCCGGCGAAACCAGGGCCCGTGAAACCAGGGACTTGTGCTGGACCGGCTTAGACAAGTGCCTCATGATGCCGTCTCGCAAGCCCATTATCGGCCAGGCCCTTCAGCAATGCGTCGACATCGGCCTGGCAGCGCACCGGGTCGACATTGTAGCGCGCAAGCACGGCGCTGCGGATGTCGCCGATCGACCGGGGTTCCTGGATTAAATCCCAGATGAAGGCGCCGACGCCATTCAGGCTGTAGTAGACATTGGATTTGAGATTGAGCAGCGCCAAGCCATCGCCGAACTCGCAAGCCACGGCATCCTTGGTCGCGCACACGCTATCGTGGTCGCCCAGATCACGGTCGGATAGCTCCCCGTTCATCCCCAAACCTCGCTGACAAAACGCTGCGACATCTCCAGGCGGCGCAGGAGAAATCGGGAGGCTGGCCCCCCGACCCCTCTTACGTCTGCTTTTGAATCCAGAGTCCCAACATGTCACTCTGGAATCGGCTGTAGGTCTCAGGAGAACGTCAGGTCGCCAATCGGCGTATGCGCGGGGAACGATGCGTCGATCGCCGTGCTGCCGCCGCCGCCCTGGGTGATGGTCTCAATCGAACCATGGACCGTCAGGCTTGGCGTTTCATATTCATGCTTTTCAACATTCTGTTCCATTTTACTCTCCGATTTAGGACTGGAAACGGCCTGTCGAGTGCCGTCAGCACTTTTATGCTGCAATGCAATAGCTGCACGGCAGCATTTATGAGTCAAGACTGTTTTACTTTCTGTTAATCAATTACGGTTGCTGGCGTCGTCACATGAGCGGCATGCCTAAAACTTGTCATTTTTTAGCCGATTCCTTGTGCACGACGATCGCGCCTGTGCTGATTCTTTAAGCATTTGATTTTGCTTGCATAAGCCGTTTGCGTTGTGCCTATATTTAGGCCTCTCTAATGAAAAGAATTTCCATTTGAGAAATCGTCCGGAGATTGCCTAAGCGGACGTGGCAAGGGACATTTCAACCGCGGTTTTCACTGCTTTCCGATGCCACCTCGATAGACGCTTTGGTGGCAAAAATTCGCACTGCAGAAGGAAAGGCTTTACGGCATCGAGGTTTTTGGTGATGCTTGCTTCGCACTTGCAGCATAAGTGTCGGCGCGAAACGCTTTCTTGGGAGACTGTGCGCTAAATGGCCTTGCCGGATGGCTCATACGAACGATTGCGCGCCGCCGGCTGTGCCGGCGAGGTGGCCTATGTGCAGGCTTGCCTGCGATTGTTTTTCGCCGGCCCGGGCGCGGGCGACGTTTCGATGCGCCATCTTGACGGTGAAAAAATTGCCGAGATTGCCAGGCTGAACAAGGTCGCCGTCTTTGTCCTCAAGGCGCTTTCGCGCGCACCCGCGCTTCAGAGGCCAACTAAGCTTTTCCAATGGCTCGACACCTACCGCAGGAAAACGGTTTCGATGAACGCGTCCTGCATCATGGATTCGATGGCGATCCAGGACGTGCTGCGCGCCAGCGAGATCGATTTCGTTTTTCTGAAGGGTCCGTTCCAGCAGCAACTTCTCTACGACGACCATTTTATGAAGCCCTCGGGCGATGTCGACATCCTGGTTTCGCCGCTCGGATTTTTCAGGGCGCGTGATGCGCTTCGCAAGATCGGCTATGAGGTATCAGGCAAGTCGAGCTCCGTCTGGTGGGTCCGCTTCCTCGGCGAACAGCACATGACCCGGGACGACGGGCCGAGGTCGTCCACCGTCGATCTCCACTACCGCCTCCAGCAGCCCGGCTCGCCAAGCCCGCGCGACGCGGACGGGTTCCTGCGGCGCAAGCGACAGGTCGAAATCGCCGGTGCGACGGTGCCGTTCACCTCGGTGGCCGATACATTGCTTTTGTCCTGCATCAGCGTCGCCAAGGCACTTTTCAACCGGGAACCCTGCGCCGGATACGTCTGTGATATCGGCGCCAGCGCCGGCCGCCTCGACGAGGCGGATCAGCAGCGTTTGCTCGATGCCGCTACCGCGCAAGGTCTGGACGACACGCTGCTGCTTGGCCTGCGCGCCGCCGACGTGCTACTCGGCGGTGCCGGCACGCTGCTGTCGCAGCGCGCGACCAGGATCCTGCCGCGCATCGGCAATGAGGATCTGCTCAGCATGGTCATCGCGCCGTGGCTGCCGTCGCTGCGGTGGCCGCAGCGGCGAACGGTGCTTTGGGAACTGTGCGGCCGCGCGCCGGTCCGCTATCTGGCCGAAGCAGGCTGGGCGGCGTCCGCCGATATCAGCCGCCGCATCTTCGAGCGGCCGGCGAGTCGCTGAGGGTAAATTGGATGCTGATGGCAATTCTGTAGTGCATCGAACGAGTACGGGGCGAGGGCAAATCGATATTACCTGTACGAGAGGCAAATCCATGTCGATGACGAAATCCGAGGTCTGCGTGATCATCGCGGCAAAAAACGCCGCAGCGACAATCGCCGTCGCCATCGCATCCGCATTGCGCGAACCGGAAGTGGCGGAGGTCGTGGTCGTCGACGATGCCTCCACCGACGACACCGCCGGTGTCGCACGATCCGCCGATGATGGCAGCGGGCGGCTCTCCGTGATGCGCCTCGATGTCAATCGCGGCCCCTCCTTTGCCCGCAACGCAGCCATCGCCGGCTCGAAATCGCCGTTCATCAGCATTCTCGATGCCGACGATTTCTTCCTCGAAGGCCGGTTTCGCAACCTGTTTGCCGGCGCCGATTGGGATTTCGCCGCCGACAACATCATGCTGATCAGGGATGATGCGACAGGCGACGCGACGAAAATCGTCGCGCCGCAATTTGCCGCCGATCCGGAATTCCTCGATTTCGAGCGTTTCGTCGAAGGCAACATCTCCAGGCGCCGCGTGCAGAGGGGCGAACTGGGCTTTTTGAAGCCGGTGATCAGCCGTGCCTTCCTCGACCGCCATGGGTTGAGCTACGACGAGAGCCTGCGGCTGGGCGAGGACTATGAACTCTACGCCCGCGCGGTCGCATGCGGGGCGCGGTTCAAGGTCATTCGCTCCTGCGGCTACGGCGCCATCGTCCGCGCCGATTCCCTGAGCGGCCGCCACAAGACCCAGGACTTGAAGCGTTTGGCCGATGCGGATCTGGCGCTGCTGGCGATCGACAGCCTGCCGGAAGGCTCGAAGGCGGTGCTGCGGCGGCATGAACGGCACGTGCGCGACAAATATCGGCTGCGTAATTTCCTTGACGTCAAGGCCGAGCGGGGGCTGGGCTCGGCTGCGGCTTACGCCTTCGCCAGCCTGTCCAACCTCGTCCCCATCGTCCAGGGCGTGGCTTCCGACAAGCTCGAGGCGCTGTTTCGTCGTGTCGGCCTTGTGTCCAGCCAAAAGCCTGTGCCGCCGCTGCGCTTTCTGATGGCCGGAACCAGCACGGGCAAGGAACGCTGAGAGCGGTCCCGATGCAGCGATTTGTCCACTCGCGGCATGTCATCACGCAAACCATTTCGGTCGGATTTATGAGTTTACGAATTGGGTGGTTGCCTCGCGGCTCCGACGATGGCAGTCTATGTTGCGGTGCAGCATAGTGGACGACCAGCCGAACTTGGCCCCCGATCGGATTGGTCTGATGTCTCTCCCTCAAAAGGAGCACGACAACGCAACACGAGTTTTTGAGCCCCGGCTGCGGGGATCGGCCAGAAGCCCGGCCCACAAGCCGGCGATGACGGGAACCTGAGTTCATGGCCTCGATATTCGGTTTCAGATCAAGGGATCCGGCCCGCGACCGTCAGGCCGATGTTTCACGTCTTGATCGTCTGGCAAAGCTGTTCGAGCAGATTGCGGCCGAGATCGAGGCCGAGAGAACCGGGCTTGAGAATCGCTACCGGACGACGTCGACCAACGCCGCCTTTCTGGTCGAAGCGATGGAAAACGGCTCTGCTTCCGACAAGCGGTCTTCGGAAGTCAGCGCACTGACACAGTCGATCCTGAATTGCGAGCGCCGCATCGCGGCGCTGTCGCGCCAGGACGGCATGATGAAAGAGCTCCGTCATTCGCTGGATACGGTCTTTGACGAGGATGCCTCCTCGGCCGCCGCGGCGGAATTCGCCTGGCCGGCAGGCGCCGGCAGAGGTTGAACGTGAAGGCTCGGAACTGTTGCAACAGATTTGATGCAAGGCGGGAAGCAGAAGCAATCGAGAGGGTCACAAGGAAGGTCAAGGTTGGCCCGTGCAGGAGCGGTTCGAACGTCGACTTTGGGTTGGGGACACACAGCGCAAAGGTGAGTTTGGTATGAATTGGAATCCGAAACCTACGACGGCAATTGACGCACCGCCTCTCGCATATCGGACCGGACAAGCCGCCCGGCGGCTGGGGTCGCTCGGTGCGTTGCTGCTGGCTGCTCTTGGCGGTTTCCTGGCAACCCCTTCCCATGCCCAGGACATTCCGACATCGCCGTCCTTTGTCGATGATTTCAAAAGCTTCGACCGCACGCGCTGGTATGTTTCCGACGGCTGGAACAACGGCAGCCATCAGAATTGCACCTGGTCGAAAAATATGGTCGAACTGTCGAATGGTGTGCTGTCGCTCGGCTTCGAAAAGCAGACGCTGAAGGATCGCGACTACGTCTGCGGCGAGATCCAGACCAAGCAGCGCTTCGGCTATGGCACCTATGAGGCACGGCTGAAGACCGATACCGGCTCCGGCCTCAACGCCGCGTTCTTCACCTATATCGGTCCAAGCGACAAGCAGCCCTGGGACGAGATCGACTTCGAGGTCCTGACCAAGGACACCTCCAAGGTGCAGGTCAACGCCTATATCGCGGGCAAGGGCAAGAACGAGAAACTGGTCGACGTACCGGGCGGCACGGAGAAGGCCTTCAACGACTACGCCTTCGTCTGGCAGAAGGACAGCTTGCGATGGTACGTCAACGGCCAACTGGTGAACACGATTACCGACCCGGCGAAGCTGCCCAGCCATGCACAGAAGATATTCTTCAGCTTTTGGGGCAGCGATACGATGAAGGGCTGGATGGGAGCGTTCGCGGATCCGGGCCGCAAGCTTTCCCTGCAGGTCGAGCGGGTCGCCTTCACGGCGCTCGGCGAACCCTGTCAATTTCCGGAATCGCTGGCATGCAGTGTAAAGTAGTTGGGAAAGTCGATTTGAACCGGCGGGGCCGAAAACGGTCCGCTGCCTTGCATGGGAATGAAACCGAATGAATTTGACGGTGTTTGGAATTGGCTATGTCGGCCTCGTGCAGGCGGCGGTGCTTGCCGAAGTCGGGCACCAGGTGGTGTGCGTCGACATCGACGCCGCCAAGGTCGAGCGGCTCAACCAGGGCCTGGTTCCCATTTTCGAACCCGGTTTGGAAAACCTCGTCAAGGAGAACCATGCCGCCGGCCGCATCAAGTTCACAACGGATGCCGCCGCCGCTGTCAGGCACGGCGAGATCCAGATGATCGCGGTCGGCACGCCGCCGGGCGAGGACGGCTCGGCCGACCTCAAATATGTGCTGGCAGTCGCCGAGACCATCGGCCGCGAAATGGACAAACCCAAGATCGTCGTCGGCAAGTCGACGGTGCCGGTCGGCACCTGCGAAAAGGTGAAGGCCAGGATCGCCGACACGCTGAAGAAAAGAGGCCGCGAGGACCTGGCTTTCGATGTCGCTTCAAATCCGGAATTCCTCAAGGAAGGGTCCGCGGTTGCCGACTGCATGAAGCCGGACCGCATCATCGTCGGCACCGACAGCGAGGACACCGAGGCTGTGATGCGCGAACTCTACGCGCCGTTCAATCGCAACCACGAGAAGATGATCGTGATGGACGTGCGCAGCGCAGAATTCACCAAATATGCCGCCAACTGCATGCTGGCGACCAAGATCAGCTTCATGAACGAGATGGCCAATCTGGCCGAACAACTCGGCGCCGACATCGAGGAGGTCCGCAAGGGCATCGGCAGCGATCCGCGCATCGGCTACCATTTCATCTATCCGGGCCTCGGCTATGGCGGCTCGTGCTTCCCGAAGGATGTGCGGGCGCTGATCAAGACCGCCGAAGGCGTCAAGTTCGACGCCAAGCTGCTGCGCGCCGTTGAGGAGCGCAACAACGCACAGAAATCGGTTCTCTTCGACAAGGTGGACCGCTATTTCAAGGGCAACCTCAAAGGCAGGACCTTTGCGCTCTGGGGTCTGGCCTTCAAGCCCAACACCGACGACATGCGTGAGGCGCCGGCGCGCGTCCTGATGGAGGCGCTCTGGAAGGCCGGCGCCAATGTGCAGGCCTATGATCCCGAGGCGATGCAGGAATGCCAGGCCATCTACGGGCTGCGCGACGACCTGCTTCTGTGCGGCACCAAGGAGGCGGCGCTGCGCGGCGCCGATGCGCTGCTGATCGCCACAGAATGGAAGAGCTTTCGCGCGCCGTCCTTCGACGCGGTGAAGGACGCGCTGACCACGCCGGTCATCTTCGACGGCCGCAACCTCTATGACCCCAAGGTCATCGCCCGCCATGGCATCGAATATCACTCGATCGGCAGAATGGCGGCATGAGACCGGGCCCTGTCAGACGGATGCAAGACCGGTCCGCACACGGCCTGCGGACGCTGGGGTTGAGCGCGTATTTCTGTGTGGAGTTGTAGCTGATGGTGCTGGACGTAAAGCCGGAGCAAATCACCAAGGATCATTTCGATCTCGTCGCGATCGGTTCCGGCTTCGGTTCGGCCTTCTTCCTGCATGAGTTCGCCAGGCGCCGAAAGGCGCGCATTCTGGTGCTGGAGTGGGGACGCCACAACACCCATGAATGGCAGCTCGAACAGAACGTCAACACCGACATCGAAGACGAGACGACCTACAAGACCAATTCCGACAAGCCGTGGAACTACACGATCGGACTGGGTGGCGGGACGAACTGCTGGTTCGCGCAGACGCCAAGATTTCATCCCAATGATTTCCGGCTGAAAAGCACCTACGGCATCGGTAATGACTGGCCGATCAGTTATGACGACGTCGAGCCGTTCTACTGCGACGCGGAAGACATCATGTCGATCTCCGGCGACCCCGACATGGCGGCGATGCTGCCCCGCTCGAAGCCGTTTCCGCAACCGCCGCATCGCATGTCGACACCGGACAGGATGATGAAGGCGGCGCAGCCCGACCAGCACTTCGTCATGCCAACCGCGCGGGCTCGCGTGCCGACCGCGCAGCGCAGCTCGTGCTGTGCCAATCTGCGTTGCTGGCTGTGCCCGGTCGACGCCAAATTCACCGTCAACAACGGGTTGATGCACGTCTTCGAGCATCCCGACATCTCGGTCTGCCTCGGTGCGGAAGTGCGCCGGCTCGATCACGTCGGCGGTGCTGTCCGTTCGGTCACGTTCAGCCATGACGGCAAGGAATACCAGGTCAGCGGCGATCTCTTCATTCTCGGCGCCAATGCCATCCAGAGTGCGGCGATCATGCTGCGATCCGGCCTGGGCGGCGAATTTGTCGGCAGCGGCCTGCATGAATCCTACGGCTGGAATTTCGAGGTCTATCTCGACGGTGTCGACAATTTCGACGGCAGCACCATCACAACCGGCCTGAATTTCGGCCTCTATGATGGTCCTCACCGATCGGAGCATGCGGCGGCACTGGTCTATTTCGAGAACCGCTGGCAGCACGGAATGCGTGCCGAAAAGGGGCGGCTACGCCAGGCGCTGCCGTTGGTCGTGGTCACCGAGAACCTGCTCGACCCCGAGAACTACGTCACGCTTGACGCGGATGACAATGCCTTCGTCAGCTTCAAGGCGCCATCGGACTACGCGGTGAAGGGCATGGCGCGCGCTCTGGAGAAATTGCCTGACCTTCTGGCGCCGCTGCCGGTCGAAAAGCTCTTCGACCGCGGCATTCGGC